>CAZVYV010001071.1:0-1152 GCA_964630985.1 uncultured Occallatibacter sp. | reverse complement strand
CAGGTGTACGGCGATGCTCGGGTGCATGGTAATGCTCAGGTGTACGGCGATGCTCTGGTGCATGGTAATGCTCTGGTGCATGGTAATGCTCTGGTGCATGGTAATGCTCAGGTGTACGGCGATGCTCTGGTGTACGGCGATGCTCTGGTGCATGGTAATGCTCTGGTGCATGGTAATGCTCAGGTGCATGGTAATGCTCGGGTGCATGGTAATGCTCGGGTGGACGGCGGTGCTTGGGTGGACGGCGGTGCTTGGGTGGAAACCCCGTTATTTATCCAAGGGACAAAACACGGCGTTAACAATAGCGCCCATGGAAAACTGAGTATTGGCTGTGTCACTCTAACGTTTGCAGAATGGAAAAAGCAGTATCGTGCCATTGGCAAACGCGAAGGATACACAGAGAAACAAATCAAGGAGTACGGAGCAATCATTGCTCTGGCAACGAAGATAGGGAAATAAGGAGAACTATGAGCAACCTACTAATCGATGTACTGCTGGTGGCTATGCTGCCAGTCTATACCGTGATCTGGGCGTCCTGTAGGCTTGCGGGAAGGCCTACGCCCAAACCCGAGCGTAAACCTAAGCCTTTGGAGTATGAGCAAATTGGAGCGAACCGGAGGGACGATGGAGACTTATAATTTCTTCATGGTATCTCTGCTTTGCATTCTCGTAGTTATAAAATGGGGGAGGATACTCTAATGCCGTTCATTGAGGAATTACTAGATCGCACAGAGTACGCCGTGAAATGGGTGAGCCCTATGCGGAGCGAAGTCTATGCATACCGCTGGCATAACGGAGAACGAATTTCCGTAGGCTGTTGTTTTATTGGCAAACAGGAGGCTTGCCGCAAGTACGTGGGAAGCAAAGTCACTGGTCTTACACTATCGTGTGGCAAGTTATACAATTCAAAAGGAGCGTTATAAATGAAGCGAATCGCAATGTTGTTATTCGGGCTGGCGCTGTCTGCGCCAGCGGTTGCTTGGGACTGCCCCACGGGGCAGATCAGGCAGCAAGCACCCACAGGCACCTTAACCACAACGCCGTACTACGATGTTGTGGAGGGCATAGCGTTCATTTGCGTGCCAACCCCTACAACGCCCACCACAACGCCAAGCACCACTACAAGCAATAGTACTTCAGGTGCCAATGCTA
>CAZVYV010001070.1:0-1153 GCA_964630985.1 uncultured Occallatibacter sp. | reverse complement strand
GCGAATAAGGAATCCTGCGGTGTTGCCCTCTTTGCTTTTGACGAGCCTGCGTCGAGGCCAATTGCTTTACTCCGGCATCGCCAATTCCCATCAAAGTTGGTGTAGCCTGAGAACCTCTCGAAGCTCCAAAAGCAGCCGCTGTGTAAGCCCCTAAAATATCCGCACAGCGCAGAAGCGGAATCTGATTCGTTCCTAAGCCGTTCGTATCCGGCGTAAGGTCTGGGAGCCAGAGATTGTAACGAAGTTCGATGTCATTGACTTGGGTAGAACCTACTAAGTTGATAACGTCGTTTTCCCAGTTCCACACTCGAAACCAGATGACCGCTGGCCTTTGCGGAAGGCCATCATTACATGGAACCATCGGGGTAAATATTTGCTGCTGTCCTGTCTGGCGCTCTCTCAATCTCAATGGCCCCAGCATATTGGACGGAAGATATGGATTGGCGTGCATCTGAACTCCGTCAAAGTACCCTGTAAATCCCACATACGCCTGCAAGCCAGGGTCTGATGAGCCATTTACCGGGCAAGACGACAAAATGGTCGTATTAACGAAAGTTCCCAGACCATAGTTAGTCATTACCCTCTGAAGCATCCGCCAGCCAGCATTTATAAGTGTGAATGTTGCTGGGGCGGTATCTCCCAATTGCAAAGCCGAGCCTGCGATGGTTAATCCTGCATCATTGGCATGTGCGCGGGCAAAATTCAATGCCGTATCAATTGTGTCGTAGGGCGAGACTTCAAGGATGGGCATTTAATTCCCCAATGCAACCCAGTTCATGTGACAGGTGTCCGTATTTACGCTTGATGCCGGGGTTACGTGCCCCGTGGTAGAAGCGCAGCTTAGAATTCCTGTGCAAGTTCCCGTTCCATTCCACGTAGCAATACATTGCGGAGCCGCTGAATACGTGCTTGCCAATGATTGCGCCCCACAAGTACCAGCAGACATAGTGCAGGTTCCTTGGTCGGTTACCTCAAACCGTGCCGTAGTCGTGAAGTTCATGGTTGGGAACATGACTGTACAGCCTGTCCCGCTCCATATAAGTTGGTCGGAAGTGTTCTTACTCAGTCCGCAGGTTCCCGATGCCGCGTGATTTTCCCACGTCGCCAAAAGGGAGTTATCTGGCAAATTAATGAACCCTCCTGTCGGCAATGT
>CAZVYV010001069.1:0-1154 GCA_964630985.1 uncultured Occallatibacter sp. | reverse complement strand
CTAGTGTAGTGTCTCTCAAATGTCTAGACTGTAGCGAGACGAAATGATACATTGTGGTGCATGGAGCCATTCTCTGCGGCAATCGTGTTGAGTGAGCCGGATCGGAATGCGTTGGAACGTACGGTCCGCAGTAAGACTTCAGAGCAGCGAAGCGTCTTGCGAGCCCGGATTGTGCTGCTGTCGGCAGCCGGGCAGCCGGATCGGGCCGTGGCGCAGCAATTGGGGGTAAACCGTCACACGGTGCGTTTGTGGCGCCAGCGATTCCGCGAGCAGGGTTTGGCGGGGTTGGAGGACGCGCCGGGACGGGGACGCAAGCCGGTTCTGGCGAACAAGGTGAAAGAGGCCATTCTGACTGGGGCCGTGCAGCCGCCAGCCAACCGGACGCGCTGGAGTTGCCGGTCGATGGCCAGGGCGCAAAAGGTATCTCCGAGCACGGTTCAACGGATTTGGTCCAGCAACGACATCCAGCCGCACCTGACGCGGACCTTCAAAATCTCCAACGATGCCCGCTTCGAGGAGAAATTCTGGGATGTGATTGGCCTGTACCTGAATCCTCCCGACAAGGCGCTGGTGCTGTGTTGCGACGAGAAGAGCCAGTGCCAGGCTCTGGAGCGGACCCAACCCGCGTTGCCGCTGGGCATAGGCCATATCCGCACCGCCACCCACGACTACATTCGCCACGGCACAGTGACCTTGTTTGCCGCTCTGAACTATCTGGAAGGAAAGATCGTTTCCATGCTGGCTGGTCAGCACCGGCATCAGGAGTGGCTGCGCTTTCTGAAGAAAATCGATCGCCAGACCCCCAAGGGACTGGACCTGCATCTGATCGTTGACAATTACGCTACCCACAAGCATCCGGAGGTGCGGGCGTGGCTGGCCAAACATCCGCGCTTCCACTTGCACTTCACACCCACTTCGGCCTCCTGGATGAACCTTGTGGAACGGTTCTTTCGCGACATTACCGAGGATGTGGTGCGCGAAGGCAGTTTCCGGCACGTGAAAGAGCTATGCGACCAGATCCTGGCCTATCTGGCGGAACGCAATGCCAACCCCACTCGCTACACATGGAACGCCAAAGGCGAAGACATCCTGCGCAAAATCCACCGAGCCAAAGAAGCTCTGCCTGTATAGTCATTTCGGAGACGGTACACTAG
>CAZVYV010001068.1:0-1154 GCA_964630985.1 uncultured Occallatibacter sp. | reverse complement strand
CGGGCACGGCTGGGCGGACGACCCTCTGCCGCCAGGAGACGGAAATGGAAAAGCTAAGTCTGACAATTCCAAAATCGGGTTCAGCGGTTTCGCCGCCATCCTCGAGCAGCGTATCCGTGACGAGGAAGCCGCAGCAGCTCCCGAAGATCTGCAACCCATCAACGGACGTTGACCTTCCGCGTGCTATCTGGAGCGCATGGGTGCCGGCTGGCGAGCCGCGGAAGCTGCGGCGAGCTCTGATGGCGCACGAGAGGCACGCCCTCGAGCAACGCCGCGACGAGCTGGCGCCGTTTGTCGGGCCGTTTGACGGCCGCGAGGAAACCAGGGTTGCGCTTTGGGTCACGAAGATGTTCGGGTCGTTCCCGTCGATGCGCCAGGCTGACGCGGAGATGGCCGCGAGGGCGAATGCGGTGGTTCAGGCGCTTGCGGAATTTCCGGCCTGGGCGATTGAGAAGGCTTGCCACAAGATCCAACTCAACGGCGTGTGGCGTGACGGCAAGTACGATACCCAATGGCCGCCCTCCGATGCCGAGATCGCGCGGGCCGTGCGCGAGGAATTCCGGCTATACGGCGACACGTACCGGAGCGCGGTTGCGCTGCTCAGTGCGGAGGTCGAGGCGCCGTGAAGGCTTCCGAAAAAGATCTCGCGTTGGATAATCCAGACCACGACAAGTTCGCGGCGGCAATGATGCATTGTCAAAACGCCAGCGGGTGGTGTGTTCATTCTGGCCGCTGCTTTTATGACGGCGACTGCTTTCGGACCAATGTTTCGTCTTATGGTTCGGCTGCGAGAGCTATCAGGAAGCTCGCCGCACATGAAACTGGTTTACTTCAAGGCGCTTTGTTGGAGGCGGCGGCACACATGGATACGATGCAGCAACTGGCGCGAGAGGCGCATTAAACCGATGAAACGCACCTCCTATGACGCCGAATACCAGCGCGTCCGTCGCGCGGCCGGTCTCGGCATGTCCGCCCTGGAGGACGAGCCAGATAGCCATGGCCAGCGCGTTGCCGACCGGATCGATGTGGCGCACGAAGATTTCAAACGCCGGATGGCAGAGCTGAACTCGGCGGGAAAGGTCGAGGCCGAACGGGCGAGGCAGCGGCGCGAGGCTGAGGCGAGAGCGACAATTGAGTGGAACAATCGCTGCATC
>CAZVYV010001067.1:0-1156 GCA_964630985.1 uncultured Occallatibacter sp. | reverse complement strand
CGGTATTCGGGCTCGACGTACACGTTGAGCAAGTAGCCGCGCAGCTCGCCTTCCGGATCGAATGGATGCGGCGGCCAGTCGAGAATCAGGAGGCCAGCCGACGCCACAGGCCGACCGGCGTCGGTCGCGATCCATCCGTAATACTTGCCACCCCGAATCATGCGCTCGGTCCAGGCAGCTGAGCGGCGCTCCAGCGAATCCAGCAGGGATTCGTCGAGCGGGTGGATCTCTTTGAACATTGCACGTCGATGCGCAGAGATGAGAGCGGCGTCGGTTGTTTCTGCGATGCGGATTTCCATATCGAGCCAGTATAAAGGCGCGCAGCAGCGCGCGGTTCCGTGAACGTCAAGGAGCTTTGCGCTATGCGGCACGACCCAAAACCGCGTCCTAACCTCGTAGAATCGTTGCGTGAGTGCTGTGAAACCTCCATCTCTGCCGCTCGAAACCGCGCTGCTCAAACCAGGCATGAGGCTGGCCGTGGCGCTATCGGGCGGTGCGGATTCGGTGGCGCTTTTGCGCATTCTGGCGGCGCGCAGCGGAGAGTTGGGTCTCGCGCTTCACGTCGCCCATCTGCACCACGGATTGCGCGGAGCCGAGGCTGACGCCGATCTTGGATTCTGCCGCGAGCTGGCCGCCAAATTAGGGCTTCCCTTTCACGAGGCACGCGTGGACACTGCGCGCGAAGCTGTGGCCGATGCAAAGTCGGGAAAGCCGGCCGAGAGCATTGAGGAAGCTGCGCGGCGACTGCGTTATGCGTGGTTCCGACAACTCACGGCCTCGGGCGAAGTTGACACGGTTGCGACTGCGCACACCCTCGACGACCAGGCGGAAACGGTTCTGGCCAAATTTCTCCGTGGGGCGTGGACCGAAGGCTTATCGGGCATTCATCCAAAACTCGAAAGCCCAGAGGGGCGAATCATTCGTCCACTGCTGGCCGCGACGCGCGCCGAGATCGAGACCTACTTGCGCGCGCTGGGCCAGGATTGGTGCGAGGACTCGTCGAATCGCAACCTGACGTTCACCCGGAATCGGATTCGCCATGAACTGTTGCCGCTGCTCGAAGGTTGGAATCCGCGGCTGCGCGAGCACATGGCGCAGATGGCGACGCTGGCCTGCGATGAGGAAGCCTGGTGGCAAACGACGCTGGCGCCGGTCG
>CAZVYV010001066.1:0-1158 GCA_964630985.1 uncultured Occallatibacter sp. | reverse complement strand
GATTGCGCAGAAACGTGAGCGCTTCCGGGCGGAAGTAGGGCAGAGCAGGCGCGACGAATGCGGGCTTTTTCTTGAGAGCCATGACAATGAGAAGTTTACCGCGCGAGGAGAGCGGAAAGGGTTTATGATTCCACCGACTGAACGGCAGACGCTTGCTATGGCTTCCAAAATCCTCATGATTCTAGCGGCAATTCTCGGCTCGAATTTATATGCCCAGCTGCCAAATGCAGTTCAAGCACCCACCCCTGGCAACAGCGCGGCGCAGGCAGCTGAGGCGACGGCCGATCAGCAGCCGGATTTAGAGAATGACGTCGATATGCAGAATTGGATCAACATTGGCGGCCAAATGGTGGATCGTCTCGTTAGCCTCGGTGTCGAGCGGAAGGTAGCTGAATCGTTCATTTCCTCTGCCGCGAATGACCCAACATCGTGGGTGAAGTGGAAGACCGCTCGCGCCAGCGCGCACCAGCGTTTCGCACTTCTGTTCATCCCGTGCTTTTCTGCTACCGACTCCGCTTACCTGTATGCTCTGGCTTGGCAAGAAGGAGCCTGGCGTGTGACGGACCACATCGAAATGGACTGCCACTACGATGACAACGTCTCATTCGAAACTGCCTGGATCCGGGACCCGAATCGCGATGAGATCATGGTCCATCACGGTTGTGCGGGACGCGGGACGGGCTATCTAGAGCAGCATTTCTCTGTTTTCTCGCTTTCGGGAGGCAGACTGACGACAGAGCTCGTGACTGACGACGTGCTTCATTCGTATCCAACCGCAGTCGAGCGGCCACGCGACCTTGATCAAAACAGCACATTTACTGTTATACCGGTCGTCGGTTCGCGATCTCGCGCGATCGAGGAGACGCGAAGCAGTGTATTGAACGACAGGCTGGCCGTTCAAAGAAGAATCTTCCGTTGGAATGCGGCCAAACAGAAGTACGTCCCGTCAGCGTTCAAGTCGGTCGAGGCCTGGCAAAATTAGGCCTATCGGGAATCGACGGATCATCTTCGGCGCGCACGCCGTCAGCTCGCCAGCGCCTCTACGCCGGCATTGGCGATGAGCGCGGGGACCGCCCGACATTCACATCCGCAGTTTATATCCTTCGCGAATCCCGCAGTTTTTCCGTTAAGCTGCGCGGGCGAGCCAGCTCTTCATCG
>CAZVYV010001065.1:0-1159 GCA_964630985.1 uncultured Occallatibacter sp. | reverse complement strand
GTGGGGAAGCGATCCCTTTTGCTTCATCCCGATTCTAGCTGACGAGCCGTCGAACTTATGCGCCGGATGGGACGGCTGACGCACACTGTACGATGAAGCCATGAGTCAGGCTACGGGTAGAGGCGCGCCGGGTAACGACGAAGTGGCTTGGCAGCACGCGATGCGAGTCGCTTTCTTTGGCGGAAGTTTCGACCCTCCGCATCTGGGCCATCTGGCCATTGCCCGTGCCGCCCGCGATGCTTTCCATCTGAATATCGTTCTGTTTGCGCCGGTCGGCGCACAGCCGCTCAAGCCCGAAGGAGCGGCGGCTGGCTTTGAAGACCGCCTGGCGATGACCCGGCTGGCCATCCAAGGCGAGCCGGGGTTTGCGGTTTCGCTTGCCGATGCACCAAGAACCTCAGGCAGCCGCGACCTGGAGCCGAATTACACCCTCGAAACACTCGATGGCCTGCGCGCGGAATTCAAGCCGGAGACAGCGCTTTATTGCCTGATGGGCGCAGACTCCTTCTTCGGACTTCGGAACTGGCATCGCGCCGCGGAGATTCCCTACGCGGCTACTCTCATCGTCGCCTCGCGGCCCGGTCAGCCGCTCGATGGCTTGAAGTCGGCGCTGCCTCATGGCCTTACGCTTGAGCCCTTGCCGGCTGGCGATCGCAGGTCGGCCAGAATTGAGGTCCGTGCCTTCCATCTTGTGAATCCCGCCGGAGAACGCGCGCCTTTTTATCTATTGCCGGGGCTGGATGTCGAGATCAGCGCAACGGAGATTCGCGAGGCGATTCGCAAGGCCGACCACCAGGAACCGGGGACCGCGCCCACCGATCCCGATGCGAACCAGACGATGCTGCCGGCCGTTGCAGAGTACATCCGGACACACGGCCTTTATCGGTGACGGCGGGCATCGCACCGTCCTGCCGGCCCGCCGTTCAAGGCCCTTCAGTTGCTCCATGCCGAATCGACACGCTACCATGAACTTGGGAGTAGCCCAACATCGAATGAGCACATCGCCGGCGCAGAAACAAACGCGCATCATGGTGCAAGCCGCTGCCGCGGTTTGTGAAGAAAAAAAGGGCCAGCACACACGCATCCTCGAGCTTGATCCAGTCGACTCTGGCCTCTCTGACTTTTTCCTCGTCACATCAGCCACCAACCAGCGGCAGGC
>CAZVYV010001064.1:0-1159 GCA_964630985.1 uncultured Occallatibacter sp. | reverse complement strand
GGCGCTTCAATTCGAGCGCATTGGTGCAGAGGTAGATGTACTTCTTGCGGGCGATGAGGCCATTGACGATTTCAACGATCTGCGGATGCAAAAGCGGCTCGCCGCCGGGGATCGAGACCATCGGGGCGCCACACTCCTCGACCGCGGCAAAACACTGCTCGGGCGTGAGCTGCTTTTTGAGGATGTGCGGCGGGTATTGCACCTTGCCGCAGCCGGCGCAGGCCAGGTTGCAGCGGAAGAGCGGCTCAAGCATGAGCACAAGCGGATAGCGCTTTTGCCCGGTGAAACGCTTCTTCAGTACGTATGTCGCCACCGTAGCCATCTGTGTGATCGGAACTGCCATATGCGGGTAAACCCTCCGTGCCAGCCTCTATCCTCGAGCTACTGGCCTGTGGCCAAAAACCAAATCGAACATCGAAAACTCAACGACCGGCCCAAGCAAGCAGCTAGCGGCCGTTGTTCCGTTCCATCGCCCGCTGGTAGGCCACGAGCGCCATCAGCGGGAAGTACTGGCGATACATCGTATACGCCAAATAAAAAACTTTGGGGAACCCGGTGCCCGTAATAATGGCCTGCCGCGTTGGCCCCTCGCCCATGGACTCATCCCAGTCGCCATCGGGACGCTGCCGCTCAAGAAGCCAGCGAACTCCCTTGGCTATGGAGTCGGAACGATCGTCGCCGGCGGCGAGTAGCCCGAGCAGCGCCCATGCGGTTTGCGAGGGCGTGCTGGTACCGATGCCGCGCGTATTGGGATCGTCGTAGCTGCCGCAGGTCTCACCCCAGCCGCCGTCGGGATTCTGCACCATGCGAATCCATTCCGCGGCCTGCTGAATCTGCGGTTCGAGGTGATCGACGCCGATGGCATCGAGGCCACGCAGGACCAGAAATGTCCCATATAAATAGTTGACGCCCCAGCGGCCGAACCAGCTTCCATCCGGCTCCTGCCCGTCGAAGATGAACTTGATTGCGTGCTGCACTCGCTTGTCTTCGCGCGTGTAGCCATAGACGGCCAGCATCTCGAGCATGCGCCCAGTAATATCCACCGAGGGCGGATCGAGCATGGCGTTGTGATCCGCGAAGGGGATGTACTGGAAGATCATCTTCGTGTTGTCTTTGTCGAAGCTGCCCCAGCCGCCGTTGCGGCACTGCATGGCAAACT
>CAZVYV010001063.1:0-1159 GCA_964630985.1 uncultured Occallatibacter sp. | reverse complement strand
GTGAACCGTCTTTTCGTAAGTACGTGTATGTGTAGTATTGACTTTCCATAATCCTCCTAACAAGGTCGCTCGGGCAATGTGTTAGGCACTGCCCGAGCTAGCCCAGACTGATCAAGGTCTGAGATTTCTTATCTCCTCAACTGACGAGGAGCTTCACCGCCTTCTGGTTGAGGAGGAGGTGTTGGATTTGTTTTTTCACCACGCAACGCATCTGGTATAGCTTTTTTCTGTACTGCTTGATTCAGTTGTTCTGCCTGATGCTGTGCAAAATCCTGCGGTGTGGCAGTTACTCCCATTTTAGCGAGTAGCTGCACGGCGACGGCGCTTGGTACTTTATCCACAGCCGCCGTGATCGACTCACTTGGCGGTTTTGGCATCGGAGGGGGCGCGTTAGCTGCAGCAATTTTCTTCGCCATAGCTACATGCTCACTCCAATGAAGTTTCACATTCTCAAATGCTGCACGCTGTTGCGGGGAACCGTAATGCATCTTTTGTCCCTCGCCACTGTTTAGCCACTTAAAGCATTCACTCGCTTCTACACTGTGGAGTTCACTTTCATCCTGCGCAACTGGAACTGTACTAACCGTTGGAGGAAGTGTTTGCTCCATCTGCTGCATCTGCTGAACCATAGCAATTTCCTTAGGATCAGCGGGCATGCCTGCATCTAACTTAGGCTGCATTTCTGCCGCAGCTTGCATCAGTGTTTGCTGAATTTTCAGTACCTGAGGGTTTGGCATCGGACCACTGCGCAGAAGTAGCTCATACTCAGATTTTTGTTTTGTGATAGATGATGATCCCGGCACGGTAAAGGCTTTTAACCGAATCCCATCTTGGAGCACTGGTAAGTTCTCAGGTGAAAATAGCATCTGCTGCAACGCAGGGTTCTGGCTGCTGGCGTCTACCATTTTCATGAGTTTTGCTTCTCTGGAGTTCCATGATTCTGGAAAAGCTGGGTTTGACTCAGGGAAGCAGAGTACATTGCCAGCGAGATTCGCGGTGTTGACTGACACCACTCCGATACCCTTGAATGCCTGAGAGATTTTCTGACCATCTCGGCAATCTGCTGCGCACCCAACTGCTTGGCGCGCACATTCTGCGAAGAGGTCTTGCACATTGTTCCACGGGCACCCGACACGCTGCAAAGCCTGATCACGTTGGA
>CAZVYV010001062.1:0-1160 GCA_964630985.1 uncultured Occallatibacter sp. | reverse complement strand
AAGAAATAAATGGGTGCCCCGTCCTAGCTTTACAGGGCGGGGAATGGATCCAGCCAAACTCAACGACGAACGGGGTGGGCGGAGATGATGCCGTCCACCCCGCCTTCTTACGATGGAGGAGGGAATCCATTATTGTGATTGCCGTCGATTGGACTTCGCTGAAAAACCCTGAGCCCGTGGGCAAATCGCATGCAAGATAACGCACAACGCCGACGTGAAGCGCACTTGAGATAAGAAAGCACCCATGGCCACAACCGCCAACAAAGACTATTACGCAACGCTCGGCGTCAAGAAGACGGCCACGCCGGAGGAGATTCGCAAGGCCTTCCGCAAAGCCGCACGCAAGTATCACCCCGACGTCAATCCCAACGACAAGCGCGCCGAAGAAAAGTTCAAGGAGATCTCCGAGGCCAATGATGTCCTGAGCGACGCAAAGAAGCGGAAGGTTTACGACCAGGTCGGCTTCTACTCTGATCAGATCGACCCCGCGCAGGCCGAGGCCTATTCGCGCCAGCAGCGCTCCGGCGGCCAGGCCCCCGTCGACTTCGGCGGCTTCGACTTTTCCGGCTTCCAGAGCGACCCAGGCGCGCAGACCGGCGCGGGCAACTTCGGTTCGGGCAGCTTCGGAGATATTTTTTCGGGCATTTTCAGTGGCGCGCAGCAGCGCTCACATCAACCTCGCGGGCCGCAGCCCGGCACCGACCTCGAGTACCAGGCCACAGTTGACTTCTGGACAGCCATCCGCGGCGGCCAGGCGCGCATCCAGATCAACCGCCAGGAGACTTGCCCCGCCTGCCATGGACAGGCACATATCGGCGGCTCCGCGGAATGCCCCGAATGCCACGGCACAGGCCAGGTCACGCAGATGGGCGGCCGCATGAAGTTCAACATCACCTGCCCACGCTGCAACGGCACAGGCCACATCTCGCATGATTGTTCTACTTGCCACGGCGAAGGCGCCGTCGCCCGCACCGAAACCGTCGAATTCCGTATCAAGGCCGGCACGCGCGACGGCCAGCGCATCCGCCTGCAAGGCAAGGGCAACGCCGGCGTCAACGGCGGTCCCGCAGGCGACCTCTTTCTCATCGTGCGCACCGGTACGAACCCGGTTTTCACGCGCTCGGGCGACGACATTCAGATCACTGTCCCCATCACCGTTG
>CAZVYV010001061.1:0-1162 GCA_964630985.1 uncultured Occallatibacter sp. | reverse complement strand
ACCAGATCCGCAGTAAGCCCTAACGCGATGAACTCTGCCACAAGCTCGGCGCGGATCTCATCCAAGGACTTGCCTTCTCCCAATAGCGATGAACCATCTTTCCCTGTGATTTCATGGCGTTCCCGCCACAGTTCCGGCTGGCGATTCAACAGCCAAAGCCGCGCAGCCATGGTGTCGGGCGGCACATGCTCGCGATAGGCAACACGAAGCTCTTTCCTCGCTTTACCACGCGGCGGGAATATCTTCTCAGCATCGAATGAGTATCCGACAGACCTGTGGAACAGTGCATCCACCACTCTATCGTCGGCTTCTTGCTTGCCAATAGTAGTGGCAGCCTTAAATTCTGGATAACGCACCTTCCAATTCTTGATTGCGCCGATTGATACTCCAAAGAAATCCGCGAGTTCCACATCGACCATTGCAGCGCGAGCGCAAAGTTTTCTTGCTTGCTCAGCGTATTCTGGGCGGTAGTTTGTCGGGCGTCCGACACCCTTCGCGTATTGGTTTCCTTTAGGGGCCGGCATACTTCGCACTCTTTAACATATTGTCGCGCGCCCAGAGCGGCTGAAGGTTTGCGAGCGCCCAGCATTCCGCGAATTGAACGGGGTCCGTCAAGTCGAAAGCGGCACACGGCTTTTCGTGATCGACGTGCCATTTTCCGTAATTATGCCACCCCATGCCTTCCTGAAAACGGCTTTCGAGATGGGCAACCAATTCCTCTGCGGAGTAACCGAGCCTGCTGAATAGTTTCCCGTCGCTACGGCCCTTCAGTGCGGCCCACATGCGGCTTCGCGTAGCGGCCACAATCCTATTCGATGGCTTAGCGTAGTAATGCTTCTTTGCCCGCGCACTTCGCTTGGCACTCTTAGCGTCTTTCGCCGCCTTAAATGCCGCGGTTTCTTCGTCTGTCGGCGTAATCGCGTTGAAAAACTCTTCGTGGTCCCACGCCCACCACGCAATATCAGCTAATGTGACGCCTAGACGCTCTGCCAATCCTTCTTCGGTAACCTTGTGACCAAGCCACAGTATTCTAGCAAGATCGGCATAGAACGGCCGATATTCAGCAATCACACACCCGGCAGGGCTTATGTCGCTGGAAAAGGCCATTCATTCCCTCAGCCTTGTCGGGATGGCCTGGGTTCCGAGCGGTGCCCACGCCCTC
>CAZVYV010001060.1:0-1163 GCA_964630985.1 uncultured Occallatibacter sp. | reverse complement strand
TTCGGGGACCGCGACCGCGATCACGTTCACCTCTTCAGGACTCACGATCCAATGAGTGCAGTAATAAACGATGAATTCGGGCGCAGGTTCGCTTGGGATTCCTATTTCACGGCCATTATGGCGATGAATTTGCACCCAGGGATGACGCGGGATGGCGCAGAACGTAGAAGTATCGAGGATTGCGCCAAGATAGCCGATCAGATGATGGAAGAGCGGCAGAAGCGCATTCCATGAAAAATATTCGGCTATTGCCAGAACGCTACGACGTAGCACCGCTACGAGCAGAACTCGCCGCGCATCCGAATATTTGGGGCCGATACCCTTGGCGGACCGAACATCCTCGCAGTCCACATCGGGATGCTACCGATATTTGGGTGCGCTATAACTCGATTGAGAATCTAGGGCCTCGGTTTAATGACGAGCATGAGCCCATTTGGTATCCGGTCTGTGAATCGATTCCAGCCGCAAAAGCGCTCGCATTGCAGGTTTTCGAGTCGGTCGGGGGCAAATTGGGCGGCGTTTTGATAACCAAGATTCCTCCCGCCAAACAGGTCTATCCGCATATTGATATGGGTTGGCATGCGTTGTACTACGAAAAGATCGCAATTCAAGTGCAGGGTAACGAGCGCCAGGCGTTTCATTTCGAGGATGGCTCGCTATCGCCGAAGTCGGGGGAATCGTTTTGGTTTAATAATCAGGCTTCGCATTGGGTAACGAATGATTCCGATGAGGATCGAATCAGTCTGATTGTTTGCATTCGGAGGACTCACTAATGCCATGGGGTTTTGTTGCTGCCGCAGCCGTGGGTGCGGCCGGCAGCATAATTGCAGGCGGAGAGCAGGCGAGCGGCCAAGAGCAAGCTGCGGCTACGCAAGCCGGCATGTTCAATACGATCGTCGGCCAAGAGCAGCCATTCTTGCAGGGCGGCTATGGTGCAGAAACGGCACTCACTCAATTGCTCGGAACATCACCGACAACTGGCGCTGGCGGCACTGCAGCTGGGACTGGATTGCCTGGGGGCTATCTCACCCAGCAATTCAATCCAACGCAAGCGCAGCTCAATAATTATCCTGGCTATCAATTCCAGTTGCAGACTGGAGGCCAAGCGCTCACCAATTCCATGACGCCAGGAGTTGGGGCGGTTTCGGGACCGGCACTCAAGT
>CAZVYV010001059.1:0-1163 GCA_964630985.1 uncultured Occallatibacter sp. | reverse complement strand
GGGATCACACAAACAAAGTCACGAGCGCGAAATCTGACACACGGAATCTGAAAACCAGCTCTGTCAACCCCTCCGCTCCAACAAATCCCCCAACCTCTTCAATTCATTCGCAAAATTCTCCGCCCAAGTTTGCCGATTAATTCCTCACAATCGCTATCCTTGTCTTAGTGTTCCAGCTTCACCATTTCGCTCGAATCGCGCAGCCGAATTCCTCGATCAGCGCAAGCGCAAAATTAAATAAAAAATATTTGGCAAGTTTCACCGAATCTTCGCCATTTAACTTGTTTAGAATCAGTAAATCGTTTTCAGAACTCCGAAAATCTGCACCGAATTACGTCGAATTCGTGACCAACAACGCCTTTCGAATCAACACGCGCACTCCTCTTTTGCAACTTGCGCGAATTCGCTCCATAACTCACTCAATCCATTGCTCTTGTTTCGTTTTCGACCCACGATTCACACTCCTAGGCCCAGCGCCGAACGAACCGCCAACTCCGCGAACTCGCCAACTCGCGAATCCCGCTAACCCCGCTAGCTCCGCTGCCTCGCTGCTACCATTCCGCTATGTCTCGCTTCATGCGCCGTTCACTGCGCGCTTTCATCCTCCTCGCCTTCCTCGCGCCGCTGTCCGTTCATGCCCAATCCGCACCCGCGCCCGCGCCGTCCACTTCCGCCCGGCTCGATCAGATCCTTTCCAGCCACAGCCGCGCCCGTACCATCGCGCAGGTTGCTGTCTCTCCCGACGGCAAGCGCGTCGCCTGGCTTGACGCCGGCGAGATTCGCGTCGCCCCGCTCGATCATTTCGACCAAAGCGAGCCCCTAGCCATCGCTGCGCCCGCCCAATCCTGCGCCGCATCCGAATTCGTCTGGTCTCCCAATTCCGACTCCATCGCGTTCCTTTCCGATTGCGCCGATCCTGGTGAGCAGTCCGATCTGTTTCTCTCTCATCTCGACGGCAGCCCCGCCTTTCGCCTCAGCGATCTCCATGGCTACGCCGACGCGCCTGCATTCTCGCCTGACGGCAAGAGCATCGCGTTTCTCTATGTTGAAGGCGCCACGCGTCCACCAAGCGCGCTCTCTCCTGAAACCCCACCCTCCGGCGTCATCGGAGAAGATCACATCGAGATTCAGCGCGTCGCTGCCGTTCCCGCGCAGAATTCCAA
>CAZVYV010001058.1:0-1163 GCA_964630985.1 uncultured Occallatibacter sp. | reverse complement strand
GTGCCAAACAGATTCGCATTCGTTCCAAGTCCGTTTAATCTTCCAATAGCATTCGTTGCGCTGCCACCAACGCTGTTAGCCGCAACGTAGTTTGTCAGATATGGCAACGTGGTGAATCCGTTGGTGATCGCTGCGCCGACAAATCCGTTTGTCGCATTGCTGACATACATTATATATTGCGATGTCACTCCGTTTGTAGCTGTCAAAATCTGGCTGGCAACGTAATTAGTGGTAGCGAGACCATTGGTCATGCTGATTACAATGTTCGTCACCGTCGCCGCGCTGACGCCGTTCGTAGGGTTGACACCATTTGCCGCAATCAGATTCAGGATTACATTACTGCCCGAGGTTGAAAATTGATTGTTAGTAGTCCACGATTGCACAACGCCGGTCAGAATGAAATTGGTTGTGCCGTTCGTGCCGCCGCCTGTGCCAGCATTGGCCAGAATCTGCGCCAGCAGATTTGTCGGAACCGGATATCCCTCGATGAAAATTCCGTTCATCCGCCACCGGCTACCGTATCCTCCAGTCGGAACTGTAGCCGGTGCGCCTGGCAATGCAATCCAGTTAACAGCATCCGGTGATTGATATTCAGCAATCGTATTTGAATATAAGTACAGAAATGAACCGTTGGCTTGGATTTTGTAAATAGGATTATACCAGTTAGTCCAAACAGAAGAATACGGAACGCCGACATATGTTCCAGCGCCGTAGCCGTCCACTGCAATTATATTTGTAGAAACTAGAAAGTTTGTGCGCGTGCCAAGTCCGAACGAGCCTTGCGCCTGGCCGTTGGTTGTCAGTTGAAACCCTCCCAAGAACGGCGAGTTGGTGATCGCAGACTGTGGCCAGTTCGTAGGCCAGCCGGAGGCTGCAACTTGTGCGTTTGTTGCAAGCGAAGCAATAGTTGCCGTTGCCGCAATCTGCGCGTTTGAAACTGACCCGACTATGTTGCTAGCCCCTACTTCTCCAATGAAATTCAATGCTTTTATTCCTACCGCAAATTGCGTCCAGTCCGATATTCCTGAATAGTTAGAAACTGTCACGTCGCTGATATTAAAGTTTGGCCCAACAATGTTATATGTATTGAACGCATACCAATTGCCTCCTACAACGTCATTGCTTGCAGTAGTCAATGAAGAAATAGCCGCGCCATTTGTATC
>CAZVYV010001057.1:0-1164 GCA_964630985.1 uncultured Occallatibacter sp. | reverse complement strand
TTTAATACCGATTCTTTAGTTTTCATTGATTTATCTTTAGTTAAAAGTTTATTGCACTGGCGGTGTTTGTTGCGTCGGTGTTGCGGGCGGAGTCGGCGGCGGCGTGGGTTGCCGCCGTGGTCGGACGGGAAAATGCCTAGCAGAAAATTTCCCCGCACACCGGCGTTGGCCGACGCAGACATCGGATTGCAGATAAATGGCCGTGGCTGCGACGGTGTGTTGCTCATAAAAAACGGGCTTGATATTTCGGATTACTGCTGCTGCGCTCGATTTTCTTGAGCCTGTTTTAGTTGTTCTTGCATCAGCAACTGTTGGAATTCACCAGCGTTCATAATTTTACGCGATCTTTGCACTCCACCAGTGTCCGTGACGGCTTGCATTGTATAACTGAAATCCCAGGTGTAGTTTTGTTTTTCGGTGGTATTTCCGGCTACATCGGTTGCTGTCACAACATCGTATAAGAAAATGCTGATCGTGCCTTTGTCTTTGAGCAGATCCAGTGGCGGGCCGTCAATTTTAAGATCAGCATCATTGAGCGGCGGCACAATGCCGCCGCTAAACTCTTTGTAGTCCGTGTTGTTGAAGGGAATGAGCTTGCCATCCACATTAAATTGAACCACGGCTCCTTGACCATGAAACACCCGGTTCAACTGATTATGGATTTTGACCGTGAATTCTACCCGGCTAGGCGCGGCTTTTAGCTGCGGAATGGCGTCCTGCTCGACAACCACTTGAGTTTGATTATTCATCAGCATTACCTCACCAAAATTTGGCTGAACTCGCGCAAGGGTGGTTTTGTCCGCCCGAACCGCTTTGTAGAGTGCGGGCACAATCGTTATGTCCAAACCGCCTTTCGACTGGGTTGCGGTATTAACTTGGTCAGCAATGACATCAATTTTTGGAATTCGGCAACTGATTTGCGCTGTTTGCGGCGGAGCAGATGGTTGTGGGGCTACGCAGCCATTAAATAAAATTAAGCTAATTGTAATTAATGGAAGTGTTTTCAGGTGTTTTTTCATATATTCTGGGTGGCTTATTGTTGTCGGATTTTCAAATTATTTCGACGGGGGTGTTGGTTGAGGCGGAGTCGGCGGCGGGGTGTGGTTGCCGCCGTGGTCGGGCGGGAAGATGCCGAGCAGAAATTCACCGCGCACGCCGGCGTTG
>CAZVYV010001056.1:0-1164 GCA_964630985.1 uncultured Occallatibacter sp. | reverse complement strand
GCCGCGTCTACGTCAACAACCAGCCCGCCACCGTCGCCGTCCTCCGCGCCCTCGCTCCCGAGCTCGCCCTCGTCCACGCTCAATCCGAAACCGTCTCCGGTTTCGACCCCGCCCAGCAGCGTATCCTTCTCGACCGCTTCGCCGGCGCCTCCATCGATGCCGCCCTCGCCGCCACATCCGGGGCCTACGCCCGCTGGCACGAAGTCCGCGACCGCCTCGCAGAACTGGAGAGAGACGAAAGCGACCGCCTCCGCCTCGCCGACCTCTGGACCTTCCAGGCACGCGAAATCCGCGACGCCGCTCCCCTCCCCGGCGAAGACGAAGCTCTCGAAACGGAGAAGCGCGTCCTCGCCAACGCGGAAAAACTCCAGTCCTTCGCCGTCGCCGTCAACGACCTCCTCTACGAAGACGACCACTCCGCAGAAACCGCCCTCCAGGCCGCGCAAAAACACCTCGAAGAACTAGCCCGCTACGACCCCTCCTTCGCCGAACCCGCCCAGCAGATCGCCGCCGCCCGCGCGACGGTGCAGGATGTCGCATCGACCGTCCGCGTCTACGCCGATCGCATCGACGCCTCTCCCGAGCGCCTCGCCGAAATCGAAAACCGCCTCGCCCTCCTCGACCGCCTCAAGCGCAAGTACGGTTCCAGTAGCTCCACTAGCTCCACCCTCGCCGCCGTCATCGCCGCCGGGGAAGAAGCCGCCCGCAAGTTAGCCGAAATCGATAATCGCGACGAGATCCTTAAAACCCTTCGTGCGGATCTCGGCAAAGCCGCGACGGGTTACATCTCAGCCGCCCGCGCCCTCACCACCGACCGCCTCGCCGCCGCAAAAAAACTCGAGAAGCTGGCCGAATCACAGATCAACGACCTCGCCATGAAAGCCCGCTTCTCGATCGCCGTCACTCCAACGGAAGACCCCGCCGCCTGGACCGCCCACGGCTGGGACCAGGTCGAGTGCCGCATCGCCACCAATCCCGGCGAGCCCATGCAGCCCCTCGACCAGATCGCCTCCGGCGGCGAAATGTCCCGTGTGCTCCTGGCCCTCAAAGTCAGCGTCGAAGAAGGCGCCAACCGAGCGCGCTCCCGCAAAGTCCAGACCCCGCGCACCCTCGTCTTCGACGAAATCGACATCGGCATCGGAGGCCGCGCCGCCGAAGCCGTCG
>CAZVYV010001055.1:0-1165 GCA_964630985.1 uncultured Occallatibacter sp. | reverse complement strand
ACGCCAGAGTTCATGAACCGCATCGACAAGACAGTGGTGTTCAAAACATTGACCGAGGAGGACATGGAGACTATCCTTAACCTTGAACTGGCAAGAGTCAGTGTTATGCTGGTGGAATCCAGCACCACCAACTTCTACCTTACTCCTGAAGCGAAAGCTAAAGTGTTCTCCGAGGGGTACTCAAAAGAGTACGGGGCAAGAAATATGAAGCGCACAATTGAGAAGCGTGTAACTATTCCCATGTCCCGGCTCTTGTCGTCCAACCAAGTAACTGCTGGGGAGACGGTGATCATATCCGAAGTAGGTGCAGAAGAGTTTGAATATAGTGTAGAAGGCAGAGTAGAATAAATCCTAAGGAGAACACAATGGAATACAACGAAGTAATCTTTGACGAATTCACAGCTGACGACTTTGTTGAGGGCGTGCTGGACGACGTGCTCAGCCTTGACGACGAGGGCATTACTTTGCACGGCCCCAATGGATGCCTGGAACTGGCCTCCACAGAAGACTATTTTCTGAGCGAACTACAGGAATACTTTAGCCTTCTTCGGGAGAACCTAAAGGACATGCTAGAGAACGTCATTGCTGCGGTAGAGAGCGTCTACGAAGAGTCTGAGGAAGAACCAAAAGAACCCGAGGGATTCATCGTACAGGACCTAACTTGGAATCGACCGTGCTTAAAGTACCATCGTGAGGGATGGCTAGGAGAGGAAGCCTGTATGGGCAAACCCACGGTGTTTTCTACAGTGGAGGAGGCAGCTGCCGCTATACGAGCCACAAGGAAGTTTGAGGGTGGTAATAAATACGCGTGGAGCAAGAACACTTACGCAGTGGTGCCATACCCTAAGGAGGGACAATGAGAAAGCTTAGCCTAAAGACCCAACTCAAGAACGCACAGGAGGAGCTAAAGAAATTCCGTGCTGAAGCCAAGCAAGCGCTGTATGACCTGCGGTACCCTGGGACTCGACCCCTTCTGTCTGTTGAGGCTGCGGAGCCGGATGGCCGAATCAACGGTATGACAGTGCCTGAGATGTTGGCCATCGTCAACTTGACCGAAGCCACAGGCGAACAAGTGTACCTTAGCGCCTCTGGTAAGACGATCACATTCCACGCCAAGAGGAAGTCAAACTACAGCGTCTCAGCGTTCTAAAGGAGAAGTAAATGA
>CAZVYV010001054.1:0-1165 GCA_964630985.1 uncultured Occallatibacter sp. | reverse complement strand
CCCTTCGTTTCAAGTGGAGTGCCAGATGGAGGTCCAGCAGGGTGGCCGGCGGACAGGGGCGGGTGGCGGTGCGTTTATCCACCAAGGCTTTCGCCCACGCTGCATTTGGGCTAAGGCCGGTGGTGCGGCAGAGGGTGGCGTTCTGGCGTTGGAGTTCCCGATCGAGCACGATCTGAGCGGCGGCGTAGCTACAGACTTTTTCATAGGCGAGGATTGCCACCAGCCGTTTTTGCAGGGTTCCAAAGCGTCGCTCGATTTTGCCCTTGGCTTGTGGGCTGGGGGCGACCAGATGAGTGACGCCCAGAGCGGAGAAGGCGCGTTGGAACTCGGAGGAGGGATCGCGGTCATCCGCCATCGAATCGTGGCCAAAGAGGCTGAGGCCGTCGGTGTAGACCACCATGGGCAGGCTGTGCTGGACGAACAGGCGGCGGAAATGCTCGAAGTGATTCCAAGTGGTGTCCGTGGGGACAAAGACTGCCCCCAAGAGTTTGCGCGAATGATCATCAACCGTCAGGAGCAGGGTCTGCTTTTCTTCGGCTGGCCACCACTGGTGGATGGAGGAATCGTGCTGCCAAAGTTCATCGATGCGTGAGCGTTCCCAACGCCGACGGGCCTTGGGGCGTGGTTCGGGCTGGCAGATGAGCTTGGGAAAATGGGTTCTGGCAAAGGCGGCCACCGACTCCCGGTGGCGTTTGAAACCGAGGCGGGTTTCCAGTTCGTCGGCCACGAGTTGAAAGTTGGGCGGCTTCTGCAGCGGCAGGAACTCCTTGAGGAAGGCGACGGCCTGGGGAGGCCAGTCCGGCCAATGGTCGCCGCCCGAAAGCTTGGCGGCGAACTTCGAGCGTTCCTTGAGGAAGCGGGTGCGGAGCCGGTAAACGTGGGTGCGGCCGATCCCGATTTGGAACGAGGCTTCGGCGAGGTCGATCAACCCATCGTTGAACTGCCGGAGAATTTGCTGAAGGAACAGATTGGTGAGGCGTTTGGCGATTTGCGTTTTTTATAGCCACGAGTCAAACCAACTGCCGTCCCTTGGTCGAGGGCTTTCGTCGGCCTTCGCTACGCTCAGGCCTCCTCAACCCCTCGACCAAGGGACGGTTCCACACCACACCTCACCTGTCCCCTTTTGAACTCGCTGCCGTCCCCTTTTGTTCCCGCCCCGACAGCA
>CAZVYV010001053.1:0-1166 GCA_964630985.1 uncultured Occallatibacter sp. | reverse complement strand
CGCGCCGAAGATTGGGAGGATCGCGATCATGGGTGAAGGCATTCCTCGATCCGATAGGTTGAAATCACCTCCGGTCGTAGGGCGGTGGTACATGGTTCCAGCTATACTGTGGAAAAATGGCGTAAATATTCCATACGCTGCAAGCGAAGCAGAAGCAACGCGGCTGATACGCGCCGCGCCTGGAGCTATGTGGTTTCCGGTCTGGGGTAATAAGCACGAAGATACGGATCATCTGAGTTTTCCCTATCAGCATTATCACATTGATCCACGATTCCTGACAAAGCGGCATTGGAAACAATACGACTACATCGGATGGAATACGGCGGACAGAACGCCAATGCATAATGTGCAAATGCAACCACTGCATTATGTGCAATTGAAATCCGGTCCTGAAAAACCGCAATTGCGCCGCATGCGATGCTCTTTGTCACATGTGTCTTGGGAGTTCGGAGAGAAAAAGCCAATCATAAATATGAATTGCACGTTCTCTGGAACGCAGTGTCAAAAGGGGAAACTTGGATGGATTTGTCCGCACAAGAGATTTGCGCTCGGGTCTGTCCAAGCCATAGACGGTGTCATAACGTGCCCTTTGCACGGGCTTCGCATTGATGCCGAGAGTGGAAAATGCATCGGGGCTCAAGAGGGATAACCGCATGAAGAAACCAATCACCACCACTCGTGAGGATGACGACCGGGCCATCCGCAGCATAAACGTCGTCATCACCGAGCGCGCGATGGTGGAAGGCCAGCTTCAGCATGATTTGCTGATGCTGGTCATACAGCACATCCGAAATACGCGCGAGTATGTCGAGAGGCTGCGCGGAGATGATGCAGCATGACCGGCCCGGCTCCCAACAATCCGAACGCAACGCGCACGCACTGCCCGCACGGGCACGAATACACGGCCGAGAACACGAAGCTGTTGCCCTACGCCCGGAAAGACGGCTCGACGGCGTTCAAGCGCCAGTGCCGCGCGTGCAAGCATGGCTCGTATCAAGGCCGAGACAGATCGAAACCGAAGCGAGCAGATGCGAGGGCCACGCCATGACAGCGACAATCATCAAATTCCCGCAAGAGCGCGTTGAATATTCTGCCGACGACTACCGGCCGGAGCCGGCGGAAATCCACATTGCGTTCATCGGCCAGCGCAGTGAAGAAGTTATCGT
>CAZVYV010001052.1:0-1170 GCA_964630985.1 uncultured Occallatibacter sp. | reverse complement strand
CAACCTCAGTGCGGCGATGCTCGATGATGCAGGCCTCGACGGGATCGTGGGCGTGCGAGAAGACGGCGGCGTGTTCAGAGATGGAAGTGCCTTTGCGTACGATGAGCTCGCCCCGGTCGTCGAGGAGGACGTGGTTATGGATGATGACATCGTCTTCAAGGGTGAGGTTGTAGCCAAAGGTGAACTCGACGCCGTGATAGATCTTCACATTGGTGCCGATGCTTTTGAAGATGTGCTTGCCGAGCATGGCGCGGAGGCGAAAGCCGAGCCAGTGATTAAGAGCGACGGGGGAGCGGTCGAACATGCGCCAGAACCAGACGAGCGGCTTGATGAGGGCGTAGCGATCGGCGTCGATGTCGCCGTAATACTCGGGCTCAAGAGTGACGTTAGCGGGATCGAGCGAGAGCTGGAGGACGTTGAAAGGCAGCTCGGTGGTGAGGGTGAAATTGAGGCGTCCGCCGTGGGGGCGGCCCAGGATGAGCTGGTGGAGATTGTCGCGGACGATTTCGCCGCGGAGAGCGATGTTCTGGTGGCGGGAGAATTCGTCATCGAGGGAATCGATCCAGCGGGTGAAGACTTCTTTGGCTTCGCGGGTCGGCTCGATCTCGCGGTACTGGTAGCGGGGCATATTTCATAGATTATGCGCGGTTGCGGGGGGATGCATAACGAGGGGCGCGGATGCAGTTTTGCATTGCGGCGAGCGGCGCGGCTGGGGTACAGTGCGACCATCACAGTTGGCCGGGGAAAGGAAAGCAAGAGCGGCTATGGACGAGACAACAGAAGTGCCGGTACAGAGGAGCTATTCGAGCTTATTGATCGGGGTGCTTGGGCTGGCGGTGTTATGCGCGCTGGCGGGGCTGGTGTGGAGCTACAAGCTGGCGGGGCGGCTGACGAACGCCGAAGCGCAGGTGGCTACAGCCCAACAGCAGAATAAACAGCTAGCCGCGGCGCTGGAGCAGACCAATGCGCGCCTGAAGGTGACAACCGATACGCTGGGCCAGTCACTGGGCATGACGCAGAAGCAGCTGGAAGCGAAGGCGCAGGATCTGATGGCGCGGCAGCAAGCGGACGCGCAGCGCCTGGCTGTGGCGCAGAAGCAGATCAGCGCAGTTTCGAGCGATGTTTCCGGAGTGAAGACCGACGTGGGCGGGGTGAAGACCGACCTGACCG
>CAZVYV010001051.1:0-1171 GCA_964630985.1 uncultured Occallatibacter sp. | reverse complement strand
GAACGTTTTTTGTCGCACAGGCGTTTGCGCGGCACATGGTGAAGCGAGGCTACGGCCGCATCATCAACATCGGTTCGGTCACCAGCGTGTTTGGATCCGCGGGAATCGCCCCGTATTGCGCCAGCCGCGGAGGAATCAAACAACTGACCATGAGCCTTGCGGACGAGTGGGGGCAGTCGGGAATCACGGTGAACTGCCTGGCGCCGGGATGGTTCCGGACGAAACAGAACGCAGTCCTCTACGAGAATGAAAAATGGGTCGAGTACATCACCGACCGCATCCCGCTGAAACGTCCGGGGCAGCCGAACGACCTGGATGGCGCAGTGGTCTTCCTGGCGTCAGACGCAAGCGCATATATTACCGGCCAGATTCTCCTGGTGGACGGCGGTATCTCGACGGGCGCGACTCGAGCGACGGTGTAAACCGAAGAGGTCGTCTTGACCGAAGGACCGAGGCAGTCTCAACATCGTATTCCCATGCACCGCTGGCGGATTGCCTGGCTACTGGGCATTGGTGTGCTCGTCAACTACTTCGATCGAGTCAACCTCTCTGTCGCTCACGGCGCCCTCATTGCCTCGTTTGGAATTTCCGATATCGCCTTTGGATATCTTTCCGGCGCTTACAACATCACGTATGCGGCGCTTCAGTTGCCGATCGGCATCATCCTCGACAAATTCGGCGTGAAACGCGTCGGCCGAATTGGCACGCTGCTCTGGAGCGTGGCGACATTCGGCGCTGCCGCCACGCCTTCGATTGGCGGCCTGTTCGCTGCGCGCTTCCTGCTCGGTGTGGGTGAAGCTCCCACTTTCCCGGCGAATGCCAAGGCCATCGGCGCATGGTTCCCCGAGAATGAGCGCAGCTTCGCCACCTCGATCTTCGATGCGGCCGCCAAATTTGCGTCGGTAGCCGGCATTCCCCTCATGGGCTTCGTGCTGATTGAGGCCGGCTGGCGTTGGAGCTTTGCCCTCACTGGATTTATGAGTGCGCTCTATTTCCTGTTTTTCTGGCGGATGTACCGCGACCCCGATGATGAGCCCCGCCTCACCGAAGCGGAACGCCGCCACATCGAGGGGGCGAATCGTGAATCGGCGAACGACAAAGCTGCCGATAAACCCGCCTCATCGCTGTTTCATCTTCTGGCCGACCGCAAGGTGCTTGGGCTCGCCATCGG
>CAZVYV010001050.1:0-1171 GCA_964630985.1 uncultured Occallatibacter sp. | reverse complement strand
TTCACCTGGGTGCCGCGAAACATTATCGCGAATACAGTAACGAAAACAATCACGCAGACGCACATGAATACGAAGGTCAACATCGAAAAGCAGGTGAAGGCGCCGAAGGTTGAGCTGGAAAGTCCAGTGAATGCGCTGGATGTTTCAGGAGATGTGTGGGCGGCTGCGACGGGTTACGGGGTGGTGACCAGCCGCGACCAGGGCGCAAGCTGGCAGGGCGGTCCGGTGATGGGCGAGGGCGATTACCTGTCAGTGACGGTGCACGCTGACACGATGGTTGCGGCTCGCGCCGACGGTGTTGCGATTTCAATGGACGCGGGAAAAAGTTGGTTGCCGATGGGACTGCCGACGATGCTGACGCGCATTCATCGCGTGGTATTTTCGCCCGACGGCACGCTTTGGCTGGGCGCGCGCGAGGGAGTTTATCTGAGCCGCGACCTGGGCACGTCGTGGATGTGGATTCATCGGCTGCCGTTCCGCGACGTGGACGATCTGAGTTACGACGCGGAGTCAAAGAGGATTCTGGTGAGCTCACGCGCGAGCGACCAGGTGTACGCGATTGATCCCAAGACAATGACGTGGAATTGGTGGCAGACAGGCTACGACATCGCCCTGATCCGCGCGGCCGGCGACCGGCTTGTTGCCGCTTCGCTCGATGACGGCGTTTTGGTCGGGCCTGAGTTGAGCGCGGCAGCAAATGCGCCTGCCGCGGGCGCGAACGCGACGCCGTAAGGTCACTGCGCGTTGAAGGCTTTGTCGACGATGGCGTTGGGATCGCGGCCGGCCGGGAGCATGGTAAACAGCGATTGCGATGAAGTGCGCACCACAGCGACATCGCCAGAACGTTCGTCGGCGACAAACAGCAAATGCCCTGCGGCTGAAAATGCCATCGCCGTGGGGCTGTCGCCAACGGAGATGGAGCCGATGCGCTTGCCGTCGTCGATGGAGTAGACGGTGAGCTCCTGCGAGTGAAGGTTGGCCACGTAAAGCAGCGAGTTGTCGCGAGAGACAATTCCGCGGACCGGATTGTTGCCGATCATGTAGGTGTCTCCCACCTCGTCGGTGGTGTTGTAGATTTCAGAGACCGAGTCGGAAAGAGAATTGGAGACAAAGATCTCGCCGCCATCCGGCTTGAGCGCCAGATCGACGGGTGCGCGGCCGACGTCCATCA
>CAZVYV010001049.1:0-1171 GCA_964630985.1 uncultured Occallatibacter sp. | reverse complement strand
GGGGGCTCTTGGTCAGCGCGAACTCGATGATGCCGCGGGCCATGTCGAAGATGTCGGTGTTGGTGAAGGTCAGGTCGGTGTCGATGATCCGGTGGGCGAGGATCGAGTCCATCGTGCTGGCCTGGATCTGCAACTGCTGCTGGAGCACGCTCTGGGGGATCCAGTCCCATTGGATACCCGACCAGATGGGCACCCCGTCCTGCAAGACCCAGATGACGGCCTTGCGGGGGGTGAGCGCCTGGATGTTGGTGGCGTTCTGCTGCGGCGACCCGGGGATGAGGTCGAGGTAGCCCGTGAACGTCCCGGCACCGTTGATGACGCGGGAGAAGGACTCGGGCTCGATGGGCAGCCAATCGCCAAGAAGGGCGCCCGATGTTACCGAAGTTGCCAAATATCTGTATTGTGACTGTTTCGCACTCCCGAACGGCCCGCCTGAGGCGTAGTACTGGGCCAGACTCCCCGGCGTGGACACGTTCTAGGTCCCGTCCGTGCTGATCCCGCTTACCCGCAGGTACGACTGCTCGGCGACGAGGGTGGCCAGGTACGGGGCGGGGAGGACCGCCGCGCCGAACGGGGTCGCGGTCGCGGCCCCCACGCTTGCGAGGTCGCCGATGTGCGCGCCGCTGTAGCCGCCGCTGGTGGTGCTGAGGGTTTTGACGGCCAGTTTCGCGGTGTGGGTTCCTTTCGCGGGCCGGGTGCCGTTCTTGCTTGATGTCCAGGCGGTGAAGCCGCCTGAGTCCCCCGCATGGGTGACGCTGCCGACAGCAGAACAGTTGAGCCAGATCGTGTCAATGGTGACGTTGTCGATGAGGATGATGATCTGGCAGCGTCCTGACGGGATGCCGGGGGTCGCGAGGTCGACGGCTGCTTCGGGGACCACAATCCCCCATCGGGCATCAAGCTGATAATCGGTCCGGCCGTCCGCCACAAAGCTGACCTGGATCTCGCTGGTGACGATCCCGTCGGCGGTGGTGCCGCTAGTGTGCCCGTACCCGATGCCCCACCCGTACAGGGAACCGGAGCCGGGAGACCGGCCGTGCGCGGTGCCGGTGTTCACCAGCGACAGGTACTGGCCGGGGACGGTGGTGTCACTGCTGACGGTGGTCGCGACAGCGGTGAGGGTGGCGGGCTGCACCGTCCAGGACAGGGTGAGGGTGCCGTTTTTCCCGGC
>CAZVYV010001048.1:0-1172 GCA_964630985.1 uncultured Occallatibacter sp. | reverse complement strand
TTGTTTTGCGTTTTCACGCGTTTTTTGGGACAAAATCAGACAACGAATGGACGCACTCGCAACGGATGTCTTACATCTTACAGTGTGCCGGACACAAACCTTCGGCTGTCGAGTTTTAACGATTCTGACAATCGCGCTCGGAAAGGAACAAGCGATTACTATTGCAATTCTTCTCTACAGTTATCCCTCGTTGCGCTTGACAGCAACTTTTAAGAAAATACAATGGGTCATGCACTTGAAGGATGAGTTGAAAAAGTGGACCGGAGACAGGAATGCTAAAACTGCCGCTTCAGACCTCGGAATTCCGATCACGACTTACAGAAAATATCTCAGCGGAAAGAGGCACCCGAGCAAACTTGCCCTGTCCGAACTCAGGAGGAGGATGAGTGGGAGTCGAACATAAACACGCATTAAATCCTACCCTTGACTGTCCAGAGCCACAACATGGTCTGGATTAGTAAAACTGTCCAAATACGAAACCGTCGTCTTGCTCAAATCGCTGTAGCTCGGCCTCTGCGTCAACAGCCGTGGCTCAACGCAATAAAACCGCATGAAATGGCTGGCAGCGGTGATCATGTCATCAGCCGCCCCGCAGTTGTGGTCCAAATCGCCTTTGGTGCGCTCGTCGATCCACGCAGTCCAGTTCTTCGCGGCCTTCCAAGTGACACCGTAAGCGTGTGTGCCCTTCATGGTTCGGCAGCGAATCATGTGCTTGTTGTAGCGTGAGATTGGCGCTTCACCGTAGCCGCCTCCGAGGTACAGAAAGTCAAAGTCTGGCGGAACGAACGGGATCAAAGCCTCAAAACGCTCTGAGAACGTCCCCTCGCCGTCCAAGATGGAGCAGTGGGCGTCCAAGACGCGTCGACCGCGGACGTGACCCGCTTTCTTCAGCATGGGAACGGTGATGGCTTGGAAGTCGTCCTCCAGCACGAGCGCGCACTTGATCTTGTTCTCCACGATGTGACGCAATATCTCCCGGTGGCTACGGGTGCCGCAGGACTGGGGTGTCGGGCCGGATTCAGATGCTTTCCACTTGGTGACGCGATACTGAGGGATGCCTGCCTCGTGGAATTCGATCAGGCATTCAAGCCATCTGTCTGTGCGACGTTTGAGCGAAATTACGAAGATCGCGTCGAAGAATTCGGTCAGTTTCACAGCTTTAGTATGTCCGA
>CAZVYV010001047.1:0-1176 GCA_964630985.1 uncultured Occallatibacter sp. | reverse complement strand
AGTACGAAGCGGCTGTGGCAAAATCGCAGACGTTGTTTACAAAACCGATAGTGTGGGTCACCGACCCACTATCAACAACATCAGCACATCTGTTTGCTGTGTAGGTCGAAAGCCGTACTACGCTAAAGACACCTACTGCCCCAGCGGGAAGATTAAGCGCAGGCGAAACCAGGGGGAGCCAACCCTGCGCATTCGCAGCCAGTGGCGATAACGCCAGCAGCGCTACAGCAGCTCTCGCAAGCCAACGTCTAAACATCAGTCATCTCCACGCCACCGTCACATCAGGCGCGGTCACCGCTGTTACGATCGTCAGGCCGGTGAGAAAAGCAACATCATACGTGTAGCATCCAAGCGTTGCTCCGCTCAGGATCGCAATGTTTGGCGTCGTGGCCGAAGTCGCATCGTCCACAGTTATTGTGGCGCCGGCCCCGACAGTGTTCACGCAAATCGAGTGGAGAACGCCTGCTCCAGATTTTACAGTGGTGGTCGTATCAGTCGCGATGTGCGTGTAAGTGTAGCCAGCGGATACGGTAGGCACGGAAGAGCCGGGGGCGGCAGGGCCAAGCGCGATGATCCCAGGCGATAACGGATTGAGTTGCGTAACCAGCGACGTGTCGGTCGCGACGGCGGCCGTGCTCGCGGGCTTGACCGCAACTCCCGCAACATTCTGTCCAGCAGCACCGGTTATTGTACCGCCGATCTGTACTGGAGGATTGGCCGATGCGGAACCAGATGCGGTTGGCCCATAGACGCTATCGACCCATGGCGTTGTGCCCTGCGTTACGCTGCCGCCTCCACCGCCTCCACCGCCGCCGCCGCCGCCAGCGCCAGTGGGCAGGCCAGCACCACCGACCATGTTTACCGTCGTGGTCGATGTCGACGTGATACAAGTAAGCTGCGTGTTCGATCCTACCGTGAATGCAAACCATCCTCCTCCCGGAGAAATGGGCTGATCATTTACTGACGCTGATGCGCCGAGTTTGCAATATGCATTATTCGTGGCGCCGACGTTACTAGCTACAACCACGGCACCAGCGGGCAACGTTCCGGTTACCCCACCTGTCGTGACTGAAATCGGCGTGCCGGTCGTCTCGGTAGAGCCAGGAAATCCTGTTGCGGTAACGGTCCAGGGGCCAGAGGCCTGGGTAACAGCTCCTATCGTCGCTGATCCGGCAG
>CAZVYV010001046.1:0-1178 GCA_964630985.1 uncultured Occallatibacter sp. | reverse complement strand
TGGCGGACGGCGCGGTTGAGCGCGAGAGCCTGCGTTCCCTGGGACGGGTTGAGGTAGACATTGCGTGAGCTGATAGCAAGACCGTCGGGATCGCGAACGATCGGACAAACGATAATCTCCGTCGCAAAGCCGAGGTCGACGACCATCCGTCGCAACACTGCGACCTGTGCCGCATCCTTCTGACCAAAGAATGCGCGATCTGGTTCAGAAGCAATCAACAGCTTGGCAACAACCGTCGCGACGCCGCGAAAGTGGCCGGGCCGCGATGCGCCGTCGAGGCAATCGCCAAGGTCCGGAACTTCGACGAATGTTGACGCTGGGCCATTGGGGTAAAGCTCTTCGACCGCCGGCGCGAAGAGAACATCGGCGCCTTCCCGCTCGGCGAGCGTGCAATCAGCCTCAAACGAGCGTGGATAGCGCGCATAGTCTTCGTTGGGACCGAATTGCGTTGGATTGACGAAAAGACTGACGGCCACTCGTGAGCACGCGGCGCGTGCCGCGCGGATCAGCGATGCATGACCCTCATGAAGCGCGCCCATCGTGGGCACAAGGCCGACGGTGCTGCCGGAGGTTGAGCGCGTGGCACGGGACCAGCGTCGAAGTTCGTCAACAGTACGGAGGATCTGCATCGGGGCTCGGAGCGTCTCAATCGGCGCGCGTAGGATCTCGGTCGGCACTTTTCAGCCAGCCCAATCCTCGAACGCATCTCGATTCACAACCGCATCGTCGGAATCGAAACTCGTTTCAGATGCGGTCACGCCCTTCGCCTGTCGCGCTGCCAGATGATAGCTCTCGGCGTCCGACGGAAAGGCGCGATGCTCAACGTCTTCGCGGTAGTGCTCGATGGCGGAGCGGAAAAAGCTCGAAGCGTCCGCGTAGCGGCGAACGAACTTGGCGGCAGGCGCGAAGGTGAGATTGACGAGATCGTGAAACACAAGAATCTGCCCGTCGCATTCGGGGCCCGCGCCAATTCCAATCGTCGGGATGGGCAGCGCAGCCGTGATGGCGGCGGCGGCCTCGCGCGGAACGCCTTCAAGCACAATGGCGCCTGCACCGGCACGGGCCAGCGCATGTGCGTCGGCCTCAAGCTGTCGGGCGGCCTCGGCAGTGCGGGCTTGCACGCGATATCCGCCCATGCGATGGACGCTCTGCGGCGTCAATCCAAGATGGCCGACAAC
>CAZVYV010001045.1:0-1182 GCA_964630985.1 uncultured Occallatibacter sp. | reverse complement strand
CCCCAGGACTTCGCCGACAGCGGCGTGCTGGATGTTGTGGACGTCGAGGCCGCCTATCCATCCTAATTGTGAACTGCGGCGGATCGTGGTATCGCTCGGTTGACTCGCTGGAACCCGCCTGGAGATCGACCCCTATGAGGATTGCCCCATGAGCTCGATACCCGGGTCCCTCTTCGCGTCCGTGACGCCGTCAGTCCTGCCGGTCGGCGGCAATGCGGTGTCCACCGTCGGCGTCATCCTGACGACCAGCAACCGGGTTCCGCTGGGGTCGGTTTACAATTTCGCCTCCGGGTCGGCCGTGACCGCATTTTTCGGCCAGGGCTCCGCGATGGACATCGTGGCCAATGGCGGGGCTGGGAAGGGCTCGGGTTACTTCGGCGGATTCACGGGCGCATCTCAGTTGCCGGGCTCCATGCTGGTGGCGCAGTACAATCAGACCGCGGCGCCGGCCTATCTGTGGGGCGGCAACGCGGGGGCGGCACTCACGCTTTTGCAACTGCAGGCGCTCTCCGGTTCGCTAACCGTCGTCATGGACGGCTATCCTCATGTGATCTCGAGCATCAGCCTGTCCGGCGACACCAGCTTTTCCGCAGCTGCGGCAGCCATCCAGGCGGCGTTCACCGACCCGCAGGAAGCCAGTTTTACCGCCTCGATCGGCGCCGCGTTCACAGGCGCGGGGTCGGGCACCAACCTGACGACGTCGGCGGTCACCGGCCTGATCTCGATCGGTGACACCGTCACGGGCACCGGAATCCCAGCCAGCACCACGATCCTCAGCCAGACCAGCGGCACCCCGGGGGGCGCCGGCGTCTATGTCACGAGCAACTCGACGACGGCCTCCGGTGCCTGCACATGCGCGAGTACCGTTTTGGATGTCACGGTCGAATCCGTCGTTTCGCTCGCAGTCGGGCAGACTGTGGTCGGCACCAGCGTGACCGGTGCGCCCGTGATCACGGCGCAACTCACCGGCTCGGCCGGCGGGGTGGGAACGTACCGAATCAGTGGCGCGCAGCTGCAAGTCGCCAGCGAGGCCATGACGGCGATCGCCACCGCGCCGTTGGTCACATTCGATTCGCTGTCCGGGGCATTCATCGTCACGTCCGGGATTACCGGTGTGGCCTCGACGGCGGCCTTCGCGACCGGGACACTGGCGGCATCGCTGCTGCTGACCTCCGCCACCGG
>CAZVYV010001044.1:0-1183 GCA_964630985.1 uncultured Occallatibacter sp. | reverse complement strand
TAATAAAATCCGCCCGCCTGCCCGAAGTCGTGAATGGTGACGATGTTCGGATGGTTCAGCGCCGCCAGCGCCTGCGCCTCGCGCGCGAAGCGCTCGGCGAACTTCGCGTCGCGCACGCGCTCGGGCGCGAGCAGTTTCAGCGCGACGAGGCGGTTCAGGCTTTTCTGCCGGGCCTTATAGACCACGCCCATGCCGCCGCGTCCGAGGCATTCGATGATTTCAAGCTGCGGAAAATGCGGGGCGATTTGTTCGGGCGGCAGCGGCGGTTGCGCGGCGGGCGTGTCGTCGGTGAAAACGGTTTCCGTCTTCAGGTTCAGCGCCATGAGGCACTTGGGACACAGCCCGGCGGGCGCGTTGTCCGGGAGGGACACGCCGCACTGCGGACATTTCGACGATGATTCGTTGCTCATGCCCATTGCTTACCGGTTGACGGCAGGTTGTTACGCGGCGGTTTCATTTTATTTTCCAGCCAGGGCGGCGGCGAGATGCCGCAATTCGCCGTCCAAATCCGCCTTGTCCGAAAGCGTCTGAAAAATTTCCTCGCGGTAGATTTCGCGGAACCGCCGGCGCAGCCGATGCACCGCCACACGGGCTGCTCCCTCGTTCAAGCCGAGCCGGGCCGCCACCGCCGCATAATCAATCGCCCCGTGCGCCGCCATGAGACAAACCTTGAGCGCCTCAAAATGCTCCGGCTTTTCCGCCGCCGCAAATTCCGCGCGCAACCGGTTCACGGTCAAATCCAGCAGCGTGATGGCCCATTGCCGGTCGAAAGTTTCGTCCGCCGCGAGCGAATGACTGTCCGCGGCATAGCGGCTTTCGGCAAATTCCGTGTCAAACGGCACGCGCGACTGCCCGCCGCCGCGCCGCTGGGCGGAAGCCCGCCGCCATTCGTTGGTCATGAAATTCTTCAACGCCACGATCAGGAATGTCCGCAGCCGGCCTTTCTCCCTGTCGGCGGAGTCGAGCCAGTTTTTTTGGAGCAGGCGGCAGAAAAATTCCTGCGTGAGGTCCTGCGCATCGTGCGGCGACCGGCCGCAGCGGCGGACATAGGCGTAGAGCGGATACCAATACGCACGGCAGATGGTGGCCAACGCCGCCGCCGATTCCGGCGCATCCTTCCGTGTGGCGGCCAGGACTAGCGACCAGCGCGTTTGCGGAAAAATCCGCGGCGCTTCGCTGGATG
>CAZVYV010001043.1:0-1184 GCA_964630985.1 uncultured Occallatibacter sp. | reverse complement strand
CCGCCTCAAGAAGATGACCGAAATGGACATAGAGCAGTTCAAGCAGTGGTTGCGGGACTGCGACACTACGAAGCCGATCTCGCGGGTAGCGTGACGGTGCCACTATGTGGTCTACACCACGAATATTTTTCAAAAGTGTGCAAATTTGAACGGTCAGCCCTCTCCCTCCGTGCAATGGTGCGGGCGTCGTCCTTCTAGACAAAGGACGACGCCCTATCATGCGAGCAAGGGAGATACCCGCATGTTCGACCGATTCGGAAGGATCCTGTGCGTGGACTGTATGTCTACAATGACGACCGTAGACGCAAGTGTTCACTGTGTATCATTCAAGTGTGAGAATCAAGAGTGCAACCGAGTGACGGTGTTTCGGTTGCCGGATCGTCCACAAGAACGACGTGTTGTTGATGCTAGATGATGACTGTGGCACCATCGTCTGTGCGGCGGTGGTGCCACCGTCAGTCTAGTTGAGGGGGTTACCTGAGCCGTTGACTTACCGACGCGCCGTTTCGATCCTGCATCGAAACCTGGAAAAATCCCAAATCAAGCCCAAGAAAAAGACCAAGCCCAAAAAAGATGGTGACAGGAAGCCACTGCCACTTGACGGGGCACAGTTCATGAAGCAGAAAGTGTCCGGCAAGCGACACAGAAACTCACGGGGGAACAAATGACGAACACAGATGGGACTGATTTCGAGATCGAGTTGGGTCAACTAATTGAAAAATGGCGCCATCTTGTTGTGGATGACGCCATTTTGGACGGCTTGGACCTGATGGTTCAGGCCTTGGAGGAACGTCGGGAGCTTACGCACGCTCGAACTTGAACGGCGGCAGTTCCATCTTCTTGGTACGGTCGAATCGGGCCAGCGCGTGATTCAGGGCCGAATTGACCGAAAGCCGAATGGCTTCAATGTCTGCTTCGGTCCAGTCGTAGTTCGGGCTGGCGAGGTTGGAGATCAGGCGAATCGAGTTCAACACCCGATTCGTTCGGGACAGACCAAGGCGAAGGAACTTGTCCCGCCTCGTTTCCTCCATGGGATGGAGGGTGTGGACATTTTTCGCCTTGATGGTCTTGCGGCGACGGGACGGCTTCTGTGTCTCTACGGTTGCTGTGTTAGCCATAACTCGGTACTCCATTGGTTGGTCTAGAGTGGATGTAGTGCCAATAGAACGCCGGCAAAACCGTGG
>CAZVYV010001042.1:0-1184 GCA_964630985.1 uncultured Occallatibacter sp. | reverse complement strand
GCGGCTAACAGTTCCGCGATCCAGACAGCAATCGCGGCAGCTACAGGTGGCAACTGCGTCATTAATCTTCCAGCGGGAACTTACGCCTGGAATGGCAATACGACCAACAATTATTCAGGGTTTACTATTCGCGGCAATTCGGCAGGGACAACGCTCGTTGCGGCATCTGGTGCAGGCTACTGCAACAGCGGCGACGGCGGCAACCTTGTTATCGGAGACTGTAACTCCGGGGGCTGGTTTGTAGACAGCGCAGCCGTACAGCCGGGGGGATCGAACGCCGCTACGGTCATTAGTGGCTATACGCAAGGCTCGACCAGCATCGTAGTCGGGAGCATCGGGAGTTCCGGCATCTCCGTGGGGCAACTAATCGTAATGGATCAGGCCAACCTGACAACCGACAATAGCGGCATTTACACCTGCGATCAGGTTACAACTCCGCAGTATTGCCGCGAGTCCGGCCAAACATCATCCGATAACGGACGTACTATCGGGGGCATTGACTACAACTTGACGCAGATGTTCGTAGTCACGGCGGTTACAGGTAGCGGGGCCACTCGCACGCTCACACTCTCGAATCCGATCTACGGAAATAATTGGGCCTCTGGGCAGACTCCCGGCATCTGGTGGCCGTCTACGGTCGCATCTTCGGAGCCTAGTGTCTACAACATCGGCGTAGAAAATATCACCTTCGACTACACAGCAAACTCCTCGGTTCCAGCGGGGATTAGTTTCTACGATTGTTACAACTGCTGGGCGACAGGCATCCAGTCTAAGAATGCTAATCGGGATCACGTTTGGGTTTATCAATCTAAGAACGTGACCATCGCGGACAGCTACTTTTTCGGCACGCAGAATGCCGCATCCGAAAGTTATGGAGTTGAGGACTTTATTTCCTCCGATACGCTGGTTCAGAATGTCATCTTTCAGCAAATTGCAGAGCCTCTAATTGGCGGTGGAGGTTCTGGGTGGGTCGAGGCTTATAACTTCTGGATCAACAACCGCTATGGACCCGTGATAAGCTGGAATGAATCCGCATTCATGGGCCACGACGCGGGCAACTCCTTCAAGCTGCTGGAAGGCAACGAAGGTAATTCCATCTTTCAGGACGACATTCACGGAATTGGCGGCGGCTCAAACACCGTATTTCGCAACCAGCTTTCGGGGCGTGGCTATAACTGTACGGT
>CAZVYV010001041.1:0-1186 GCA_964630985.1 uncultured Occallatibacter sp. | reverse complement strand
TACATTCCGTCCATGCCGCCGCCGCCATGACCAGCCGGTGCCGCACTCTTTGGCTCGGGCAGCTCAACCACCAATGCTTCGGTGGTCAGCAGCAGTGCCGCGATTGACGCCGCATTCTGCAGAGCCGTCCGCGTCACCTTTGTCGGGTCGATGACGCCGGCTTTCACCAGGTCCTCGAACTTGCTGGTCAACGCGTTGTAACCGAAGTGTGGTTCCTTCGACTCCAGCACCTTGGCCACAACCACCGCACCCTCCTCGCCGGCATTGGCGACGATCTGGCGCAGCGGCTCTTCAAGAGCGCGAAGCACGATCTGGGCGCCGGTCTTCTCGTCGCCTTCGAGCGTTGCGATGAGCTTCTCAACGGCGGGCACGCATCGCACCAGCGCCACGCCGCCGCCTGGGACGATTCCCTCTTCGACAGCCGCGCGCGTCGCGTGCAACGCATCCTCAACGCGAGCCTTCTTCTCCTTCAGCTCGGTCTCAGTCGCAGCGCCCACCTTGATGATGGCAACGCCGCCCACCAGCTTCGCCAACCGCTCTTGCAGTTTCTCCTTGTCGTAGTCTGAGGTCGTTTTCTCAATCTGCGACCGGATCTCCTTCACGCGGCCTTCGATGTCGCTGGCCTTGCCTGCGCCGTCAACGATCGTGGTGTTGTCCTTGTCAATGGTGATGCGCTTTGCCTTGCCCAGGTCCTCGATCTTCACGCCTTCCAACTTGATGCCCAGATCCTCAGTGATCGCCTTGCCGCCGGTCAGGACTGCGATGTCGCCCAGGATGGCCTTGCGCCGATCGCCAAATCCAGGAGCCTTCACCGCCGCCACATTCAGCGTACCGCGCAGCTTGTTCACTACCAGTGTCGCCAACGCTTCGCCTTCCACGTCCTCGGCGATGATCAACAATGGCTTGCCGCCGCGAGCAACCTGCTCCAGCAAAGGAAGCAGATCCTTCATCGCGCTGATCTTCTTTTCATAGATCAGGACGTAGGGATCTTCCAGTATCACTTCCAGCCGCTCTGCGTCGGTTACGAAGTACGGGCTCAGGTAGCCGCGGTCAAACTGCATCCCGTCGACAGTCTCGAGACCAGTATGCATGGTCTTCGACTCTTCGATCGTGATCACGCCGTCCTTGCCCACCACCTTCACCGCTTCAGCGATGATGGCGCCGATCTCTTCGTCGCCGTTGGCCG
>CAZVYV010001040.1:0-1186 GCA_964630985.1 uncultured Occallatibacter sp. | reverse complement strand
ATCGCTCTCGTCGCACCGAAGATTGAACGGGGCTTCCTGCGGAGGCTAAAGTCTTTGGGATGGGAAGAAGGCTATCAATCAGCCGTTTTTCTCGCGGAGGGTGAGCATGACGATGGGAACGGCAGCGAAGAAAGGTGAGTTGGAAAATTCTGGCACCGGCCAATCCATCGCGCAGACCGGCATCAATAATGCCTCTTCTCTTTATGGAACACTAAGCCCCACCCTCACCACAATGGCGACGAATCCGCAAGGCATCAATCCAGCGGACATGTCGAAAATCCAGACTTCCAATATGCAGACTGCGGGTGGGGCAAACGCTGGCGCTGTCGGGCAAGGTTCGCTCTTGTCGGCTCGCACAAAGAACGCGGGCACCGCAGACGCAGCGATAGCGAAGAGCGGCGAGTCTGCAAGCCAGAACCTATCGAAGGCCAATCTTTCGGCGCAGAATGAGAATGTGGGTCTCAAGCAAAAGCAGCAGGCCGCAGGACTTGAGGGGCTGAACTCGCTTTATGGCACAAATAGCCGCGAGGCTCTTGGCGGTCTCGATGCGTCGAACACGGCGTTGAAGCAGTACGCACAGGCTCCGAAATCTTTCTGGCAAAACTATCTGCAAGGGCTTGGAACGCAGGCTATGAACTCAGTCATCAGCGGCGCGACCAGCGGCGGCGGCGGTGGTGGATTTGGCGGAGGCGGAAGCTAAATGGGAGGATTCAACTTCAATCCGGTCCTGAGTGAGATTCAGTCGCACATGGCGGCGATGAGTCCGTCTGCGCAAGCTGCGGTGAAGATGGCGAATCCTTCGATCCCCACGCCTCAGGAGACTGCGGCGGCCGGTGCTCCGTCCGTTATTCCGCCGGGGATGCTGTTGCCGCATCCCCCTGAAGCCGCGCCTCTCCCCGGAAATATCTCAATGCCGGGTGTGACTCCTATGCTTTCGTCTTCTCCGCAGCCCGAAGTAAAAGCGCCTCGCGGAACGATTGAAGGCGACACGAACGCGCGCGGTGCGTTGCTGGGCGAGAAACCGGGATGGGAAAATCTATCGCAGGACGTGCAGAATTCGCGGCTCGGACAGGCGCATCCACTCGTCGGAAAATTGCTCGGCGGCGCGGCGGAAGTCGGCGGATTCCTCGGCAACACGTTGGCGAATGCGGCTCCCGGCATTGGAAGGGAGATTCCCGGAACGACC
>CAZVYV010001039.1:0-1186 GCA_964630985.1 uncultured Occallatibacter sp. | reverse complement strand
TATCGAGGCCGAGCTTAACGTCTTTCCCGATTGCGCTCAAAAGCGAGAGAAATTTGTTTGTCATGGCTCTCCTAGCGTGGCAATGCAAAGTGCGGGAATCCCGGCCCGCTCCCAAAGAAGTAATTAGCCAACAATAGCGCAAACAGCAAGCCCAGAATACAGAAAACAATCCCCTTCCACGGCTGACCAAATGGCAGTTGACTGACGCTCCAGAACACGAGCCAGCAAATTGCGCTAGCAATTATAAGCATGATGAGAATTGTGATTATCGCCGTGAAAGTCATGGGTTCCTCTTTTCGCAGACGTGTCTAGCAAACTCTTTGATGCACTCTTTCCGCATCTCGTGCGCCCAGTCGGTAATCGAAGTTGGCTTTGTTGGCACGGTCAATTTGAACTCCCAACCACATTTAGGACAGCTCCAGTTTACGTCCTCACGCTCATTCGGTCTGTCCGGCATTGCTCACTTACATCCCCTCCGCTTTTCGGTCTTCGGGTGCGGGTGGATTCGCAACCTGCGACTTAGGCAATGGAGTTGGCATCTGCGGCAACCAGTCTTTGAGATATGGAATTTTGCTCAGAGCGAAGTCGAGGCCATTATCCACGCCCAGCCCGAAGAATAAGGCAACTACCGCATAATGGGGAAGTGGTGAATGAAATTGGAGATTCCAGTGGAAAAAATTCAATACATCGCTCACAATCTCAGGGTAAAACGTCGCCCAATAGACCCCGGCTCCGGCCACGCCTCTTACTAACAGCGGTGCCCAGCAGCGTTCGATGAACTGCTTGTAATCGTTAGCAACCGGATTCGGCCCTGTGACGAGGTAGTAGGCTCGTTTGAGCCAGTACACAAGCTCCCCGATGATGAACCAGAGCCACAGCCACATGAGCGAGTAGATTGCCATTTAATCTCCTATTCCATGAAGTTTTTAATCGCTGCCGCCCAAGACGTGTTGCCCTTGGGGTCGAACGCGCCAGCGACGTACTGCATTTCCAGTTCGAGCACGTTGCAATGGTTCGCCAGCGCAAACGGAATCATCGTCGCCAAGGGGAGTCCGGTCGTCAAAGGTTGCAGCATCCGGTTGATGGGCGCATTGGCATACTGATTGAACATCGCCACCCAGTCGCTTGAGGACTCTTTCTGGGAGTCTGAGGGCTGGAAGCCTGCTGAACCGATGCCTACGCCCGC
>CAZVYV010001038.1:0-1187 GCA_964630985.1 uncultured Occallatibacter sp. | reverse complement strand
TCGGCGATGACGCGGAAGGCGATGTCAACCTGGATTTGCTCCTGTGAATCGGGCGCGTTGCTTTGGGGAGCGCGACCGTCCCGGTTGCCCTGCTGCGCGTCTCGCGCAGCAGCTTCGGGTGCATGCGAGGCGGGTTGAACGGATGAACTCGTTCCTGACTTCCGCGCAGATTCGGTCGGCGGGACGCCGACCGATGCGACCGGGACGGTCGCGCTCCCCTGCAATTCAGTTGCGTCCCCCTTTGCGATGGGAGCGTCCGGTGTCCACAGCCACGGATAATTTTCCGTATTCGGAACGACGCCGGAATCCCAAGGGTTGCGGCAGATGTAATGGAATTTTTCTTCGAGATCAGCATCGCCACGAATCATCCGGTCAAACGATTCGTTTTCCCAGACTTGACCGGTGGTTTTTTCGAGCTTGTTGATTTCGTGCGCGGTGAAGGACTTGATTGAATGCGTCAATTCGGCAAGCGGCCAGAACACGGGCTTGCCTTCCTTGTCCTGCTCCTTGACTTGCGGTTCAAAAAGGAGATGAACGTGGTCAGGCATGACGCAGGCGGCATACATCTGATAACGGCGCTGGTCGTGTCCAAAGAGCAGGCTTTTTAGCACGGCATCTCGCGCCAGCGACGAAAGCTGGCGACGTTCGCGCGTGCTGAAGCTAACCATGTATTTCGCCCAAGGCCGCTCGAAATGCGGAAGTCGGCGTTTGTAATATTTTGCTCCTTGCTGCGAAGATTCCGTTGGCGGGACGCCAACGGATGCGACCGGGACGGTCGCGCTCCCCAAAAGTTGCGGAAGCGTGCTGCCGTATTTCTTGCCGCTCAACTTTTCCAGCGCGTCAAAAATCGGGCGGAAAATGTCGGTCTCGTAATTGGAAATTTTCGCGTTGGCGAAATCGGTCAAGCCTTTCGTGCCTTGAATGATGCTCGTCACGCGCTCGAAGCCCATGCCGGTGTCAACGTGCCGGGCGGGCAGCGGCGAAAATGTTCCGTCGGGATTCGCGTTGAACTGGATAAAGACGAGGTTCCAGATTTCGATGCAGCGGGCGTCGCCCTTGTTCACGAGCGAACCTCTGGTGTCGCCGGCGGGCGTGAGGTCAACGTGCAGTTCCGAGCAAGGCCCGCACGGACCGGTCTCGCCCATCATCCAGAAATTGTCTTTTTTGTTGCCGTTGACGATGTGGAT
>CAZVYV010001037.1:0-1187 GCA_964630985.1 uncultured Occallatibacter sp. | reverse complement strand
TGGGTTGACCGCGCGAGTGACTGAGTTCGCAACGGCACGAAGGTTTATCGGCATCTTATCCGAACCTGAGTACTATCGCTACAGGTTCAATTCTGCGCGAAAATCTGAAGAAAATTGAACGTGATATCGGCCGCTGTCGCGGCATTACCTGTGATCGCGATAGTGATCGCGCCAGATTCCGTCAAAGTCAGAAGCGATGGGGAAACGAGAGCAAAAACAGCGGCACCAGCTTGAGAACCTTCGTGTATCGCAATCTGCGTATTAGACCCTGCAGCACCGTACTTGAATAAATTTGCTTGAAGCTGCCATCCGCCGATATTGGTCGTGTCAGCAGTGATCGAAGCAATCGTATTTCCACCGCTTATGATCGAACCTACTACCGGAGCTGCGGCGCCAGCAATAATTTTGATTGCTTTCGAGTCACCAGATCCTGCGCATGAACCGGCTGCCATGATCGATACACCGCGATTGGCGATATCAAAGCCTCCGGCAGGGATAGTTGCTACAGCGAGCACATAGTCGCCGCCTGTGCCAGCCGGGATTCTGCCCGCTGATACTATCTGGATTACAAGGTTTCCGTCATCGCCCATGAGAAGCGGGTTGGCAGAGTTAGTCCCGAACTGCGTCGCCCCATTCCCGAACTGAGCGCCGATCGCTGCGGCCTGCGCAGCATTGAATGGAACATCGCCAAGCTTTGACGACCACAGCGTAACTTGAGAGGCGAGTGCCATTGTTGTTTCTCCGTTGCGGAAAGAGTTGTTACTTTACGTTGACCTCGGACGCGACTGCCCGGATCATGTCCGAACTTTCGATCAAGGGCTTATCAAAGCCTTTGCGCGCGATCGTGACCGGCGAGAGCGGCGGTTCCCAAAGATCAAGGATGCTTTGGGTGAGTTGACCTTTGATGCCCTCGCCCGCGAGATGCAGGGTCTTCTCGACGTCGTAATTGGTGGACTTCAGCAGTCCTGCGATGGCGTCTGGCCACTCGCCGGCCTTGGCCGCAATCATGTTCCGAAAAAAAGGACGAGGCGGGACGTTCTCGTGCCCGAACTCATTAAGCGCGGCACGGAGCGGAATAGACTGGCCATCTGTCGCGGTCGCGCCGGCCAGGAACCCCACCTTCAGGGTTCCGCCCTTATCGAGTTCGGCCGCGATCTTGTTGAGCGCGGCGGCCAACTTGTCGCCGC
>CAZVYV010001036.1:0-1189 GCA_964630985.1 uncultured Occallatibacter sp. | reverse complement strand
CGGGACCGACAATCTTGTCGACAGGCGGCAGAGTCTTGGTTCCGTAGGCGAGCGCGGCGATGGCGTGCGCGCCGCCGAGACGATAGAACTCGATAATTCCAAGGAGATGCGCTGCGGCTAGAGTTTCAGGCGCAGGCTTCGGCGAGACTACGACGATGCGCTTGACGCCTGCTACCTGCGCGGGAATTGCCGTCATGAGGAGCGTGGAAGGTAGAGGATGGCGGCCACTGGGAACATAACATCCAACAGAACTGAGCGGCCGCACAAGCTGGCCTGTCGTCAGGCCGGCAAAACTCGATTCGGTCCACGAATTCGGCATTTGCCGCTGAGCAAAGTTGCGAATTTGCTTTGCCGCTGTGGTGAGCGCATTGCGGAGCGCGGGGTCGAGCGCCTTCCGTGCCAAGGACATTTCTTCCTGATTGACGCGGAGAGCCTTCGGGCCGGCAAGCCCGTCGAATTTTGCCGCGTAGCCGAGCAGCGCGCGATCGCCGCGCTTTCGCACGTCGGCGACGATGCGCTCGACCGCGGGCAACACAGCGTCAAGGGCCGCGCCGCCACGTTGTTCAAGGGCAGCGAGTGTCTTCGCCGCCTCGCGCGCGTTTCGCCCTGTGGTCCGGATGAGTTTCATCGTTCGCCCTTGTTATGCCCTGCTCGATATTGTGCGGGCGTGGACGCCCGCACGACAGCCGGCCAGAGGCCGGCGCTACAAAAAGCTACAGCACTACTTTGTTCAGCGGATACTCGACAATTCCCGTCGCGCGGGCAGCCTTCAACCGAGGGATCACGTCGCGGGCCACGCGCTCTTCGAGAATCGTATTCACCGCGACCCACTCCGAATCGCTCAACTGCGAGATGGTGGGCGAATTGAGAGAAGGCAACACGGCCAGCACGGCATCGAGGTCGCCGCGCTTCACGTTGAGCATCAGGCCAATCTGCGCCTGTGCGTCGATGGCCCCTCGAAGCATGAGCGCGATCTGATCGATTTTCTGCCGCTTGCCCGGGTCGGCCAGCGCAGCCTTGCTCGCGATCAAGTGCGTCTCGCTCTCCATCACCGTATCAATGATCTTGAGGTGATTGGCCTTGAGCGAGCTACCTGTTTCCGTGACTTCAACGATGGCATCGGCGAGCATGGGTGGCTTGACTTCAGTTGCGCCCCAACTGAACTCGACCTTTACCTTCACGCCTTTCG
>CAZVYV010001035.1:0-1191 GCA_964630985.1 uncultured Occallatibacter sp. | reverse complement strand
GCCCGCACGAGCTTCAAACTCGGCCATTTCAAGCTGTCCTCTGGCGGCACAAGCGATTACTACATCGACTGCCGCACAACGACGCTCCACGCCGAAGGCGGCCGGCTCACCGGCCACGCCATCCTCGATCTGCTTGAGGCCAATAAGATTGACGCCGAAGCTGTCGGCGGACTAACCATGGGCGCCGATCCCATCGTTTCGAACGTCGCGACAGCCAGCGCCTGGCGAGCCCAGTCGCATCCTCATTCGAATCATCGACCGCCACTGCTCCATGGCTTCCTCGTCCGGAAAGCGGAAAAAGCGCATGGCACAGGCCGCCGTATCGAGGGATTCTTTCGGGAAGGCGCGCGCGTTGTGATTGTCGATGATGTCTGCACCACTGGCGCCTCTACAATCGCCGCGATTGAGGCAGCGCAGGAAGCCGGCATGATCGTTGTCGCGGTGGTTTGCATTGTGGAGCGCGAAGAAGCTGCCGGCCGCCCCGCCGTCGAGGCCGCTGCGAACGCCCGCCCCATGACTGACGCGTCATTCTGGCAGGCACAGAAACATGTTCCGTTTCTGCGCCTTTTCACCGCCAACGATGTCCGCGCCGAACACGTGAAGCAGCTTTCCGCAACCAGCTCCTAGCTCAGCGCTCTGGAAACACAAAGGGCAGACCCGCTTGGGCCTGCCCTTTGGAAGACAATCAACAGATCAGGGGAAATGCGTTTGTGCGTTATTCCGGAACGGGCGTTGAGGAAGTCTGGCTGGCTGGCGCGCTGGAATCCCCGCTCGTGGCTGGAGCCTGGCTCTGTGCTTCAGCGCTCATATTCGAGAGCAACTGCACCTGGACTCGCCGATTTTCTTTGCGGCCCGCGGCAGTCTTGTTATCGGCAACATACTGGTCCTTGCCGATGCCGATCAGATAGAAGCGGTGCGGCGCGACGCCATACTTCGCGGCCAGGTACTGTACCACTGCATCCGCGCGGCGCTGGCTAAGGTCGTAGTTGTACTGCGCTGAACCAACCGAATCCGTTCCGCCGGTTACTTCAAGAATGTAGCTCTTCGCCGAGCCGAGTGAGCCGGCAAAGTTATCCAGTTGCGACTTGTCATCGGTCGTCAGCGCGGCCCTGTCGAACCCAAAAGTGACTGAAACCGCGGCCACCTGCTTGTAGTTGTCCAGCCCCTTCACCACGCTGTCCAGCGAGTCGG
>CAZVYV010001034.1:0-1192 GCA_964630985.1 uncultured Occallatibacter sp. | reverse complement strand
TCGTATCTTCGGTTGACGCAATGTTCAGTGGCTTTGAAACGCTGGTTTTCCCCAGTAATTGCCCATTCACCTGTCTCACTGAAATAGCAGACTGTGTGGAGCATATAGCAAGGAAAGGACAGAGAGTATGAACATAGCGTCTTTATGTTTACTGCTGCTATTTTCGGTTTCTTGCCTCCCTGATTCAGAAAAGACTGAGTACAGTGTACAAGGCGTGGTGCGAAACGTATGGTGCCATCCTGCAAGTTGTGATATTATGTTCGAGCATGACACGGGAGAAGTAATGACAATACGAGTTTTCGCTGACCCAGTTCCCCCTGTGTGGGTAGGAGAACACTGTATTATAAAGCTTAGAAAACCATGGGGAAAATGCACTGTGGATGAAGTAATGACAGCACGAAGGTTGCCATAACACCGGGAGGAGTAACATGAGTTTTTGTTACTGTCCATTCACCTAGCAAGGAAAGGAAAGGAAAAAGAGCATCGCTTCTCCTAGTAGTTCGCTCAGGCATGAAGCAAATCATCAACAACCGCGTGCGTCAGCTTGCTACGTCGAAGGACGAAGCAGGAGGGCAACCTAATGAGCTATCGTGAAGATGAACAGCCACACGTAATAGTGAGTTGCATCGTGTGTAACTTTCGGTTTGATGCCTTGCTTGGGTTTGATTGTCCAAGCTGCCGCAAGGCTCGTGTGCAAGCTGCCTTCAAGCCGCTGGATGCGCTACGTACTGCCGACGCTATGATACGCTGGCATGGGGATAAACCCTCGTGGCTGAATGAACCTGTGGAGACAGAGGCTCTGCCCGAGGGCTGCAATATGCCCAAGTACGAAGATGAGCAGGTGTATCAACTCAAAAGAATGTTCCGCCTATAAGCCAAGGAGACCCAATGACAACATGGTACAAAACATCCAAATACGGAATTGATATTAAGCCTGTAGAAGTTACGCGAGAGACCCCCAAGAAGATTTTCTACACTTTTCTGGATTGGGAAGATAAGGCTCGTGAAGGACAGGCGATGAAAGTCTCAGAACACGACAACTATTATGCAACGTTTGAAGAGGCCAAAACTGCTCTTGTCGAGCGCCTGCGTCAGCGTGGTATCAACATTGCAAGGGTTTTGGATATGAAAGAGGGGCAATGAGAAACGGGGAGAAGGGAATGAAGACCGCCAAGGTAATCCTTAGCAAACC
>CAZVYV010001033.1:0-1194 GCA_964630985.1 uncultured Occallatibacter sp. | reverse complement strand
GTCGTCTCCAAATGGCATTGCGCCAAATGCGATCATCTGCCAATCGATTACATCGAAGCCAGCGCCTACGCTACCGGATTTCCCGATGAAAGCTTCGACCTCGTCCACATGCGGCTCCTCCTTTGCCATCTCACCGAACCCCAGAAAGTCCTTCGCGAAGCTTATCGCCTTCTCCGGCCCGGAGGTGTCCTCGTGTGCCAGGATATTCGGATATCGAGCATCTTCAGCTCCGTCAAGTCTCCGGCAATCGCACGCTCCATTGAAATCGGTCAGGCGGTGGGAGACGCATTGGGTGTGAGCTATGACTACGGAGCCCGGATGCCGGCCGACGCGGCGCATGCCGGCTTTCAATCCGTCCAGGTTCACCTCGAACAGCCTGCCTATTTCCGCGGCCCGGAGAAGCGTCTTTGGGAGCTTACCTTTGCCGAGGCTGCAGGCGTCATTCATCGCGAGGACATCGCGACACCTGCCGAGCTGAACAGTATCATCGATGAATTGCGCGCTCTGGCAGAGGACGACGGCGTCCTTATCGCGCAGTGGTGCAGCCCCGGAATCATCGCTACAAAGTGAGCGGCGGGCTCAGGGTCTGTCGCTCACGCTCTTCCTTGTCAAGGCATCTTGTCAGCAGTTCGGACGTAACTCGCTCGAAATAATCGACAAATAAACCGGCTCTCGATGGAAGACCTTTAAACTGATCGCATGGCCAAGAGGATCGGGGTGCATCTGGGGACGGCGGGCGGAGCCTCGAACGCCGTGGAATTTGCGCAGAAGATTGGCGCCAACACGTTCCAGATATTCTCTTCGAGCCCGCGCATGTGGCGTGCGCCGAAGGTCGACCCCGCGCAGGCCAAACGGATGCGTGAGCTGCGGGCCAAGCTCGATGTCGGGCCGCTGGTGATCCATACGAGCTACCTGGTGAATGTGTGCAGCCAGTCGAGTGAGATTCGAGAGAAGAGCGTCGCGGCGTTCCGCGGCGAGATTGAGCGGGCGCTGATTTGGGGCGCGGAGTACCTGGTGCTGCATCCTGGATCGTGGAAGGGACTGACACGCGACGAGGGATTGAAGCTGGCGGCAAGTTCAATTGAGCGCGCGATCGATGGGCAGCCGTGGCAGGGGACGGGCTTTCACATCCTGATTGAGAACACGGCGGGCGCGGAATATTCGCTTGGCGGAAGTCTTGAGCAGGTTGCGGAG
>CAZVYV010001032.1:0-1196 GCA_964630985.1 uncultured Occallatibacter sp. | reverse complement strand
AACGTCGGCACGCTGGCCAACGCCACCTATGTGAACGTCGGATGGCACTACAACGGGACGAGTACGATCGACGTCTACCTGAACAACGTCAAGGTGGGCTCGCTCCCGCTGACCAACATTCCAACGGCCAATCTTGACTTGACGATCGCCGTCGCGAACGGAACCGCGGCGGCGAACACCCTGAACGTCGACTACATTTTTGCCAGCACTGAGCGACCTTCGACCAACCTTTAATCGCGGTAGACCGCGCCGAGCCCACGGAACCGGGCGAGAGGTAAAGATCATGAGCCGAGCCCGCCATCACGAAAAGCACAAGGCTTCCGGAGGCCGCACCGAAATGAAGGTGTCCGGCAATCCCGATGTGTTCAAGGAAGCCGAAGGCAAGGAGAGCTATGACGAAGGCGACGAGCGCAAGCGCGGCGGCAAGGTCAAGAAAATGCACGGCATGATGCCCGAAGGCAAGAAGGCCAAGCACAGGATGGACCGGCCAAAGCGGAAATCAGGTGGCCGCGTCGGCTCCGACCGTTCCCCGCTGTCGAGCGCGCATCACGGTGGGAAGGCGTCCGACATGGCGCGAGGCGAGCCGGACTGATGGCCAAGCTGTCGGCAAAGGAACGGAACGCGCTTCCGGCCAAGGATTTCGCCGGCCCTGACCGGAGCTATCCCATTCCGGACGCGAGCCACGCGAGAAATGCCTTGGCCAGGGCGAGCCAGAACGCCTATCCTGCCCTGAAGGCCAAGATCCGGAAGGAAGTGCACCGCAAGTTTCCGGACATCAAGCTGGACTAGCGGTCTGAACTGAGGACCGCGATGCCGTATTACCGCACACAGACCTATTCAGCGCCCGCCACGACGGTTTCATGGAACCTCGATCCTGCGATCGTGCCGTTTGCCGCCTCGATCGTGGTGACGTTGAGCGCGGGAACGACGAGCTACAAGCTGCAATACAGCCTCAACCCGCTTGACGGACCGCTTGAGACCGACGCCAGCGCCACATGGGTGGACTGGCCCGATATCCCGGCTGGCACTGCGGCGAGCGCACAGACCACAATCCAACAGCCGGTAGCGCGGATCAGGCTTGTCATCGCAACGCTGTCCGGAGGCACGCTGACCATGCAGGCACGGCAGGGGCTGTCAACCAATTAGGGGCTGTCGATAACCGTCATGAAAAAGATCCTATTCGCTCTCGCCTTCCT
>CAZVYV010001031.1:0-1198 GCA_964630985.1 uncultured Occallatibacter sp. | reverse complement strand
CCAACGCGCTGGCCGGGTTGGCGGAGCTGATCTCCGGGTGGGGATACCGCACGGAATCAGCGAGTGACGGGGTCGAGGCCTGGGAAAAGGCCTTGGTTTGGAACCCGGCTATCGTGGTGACTGACCTGAAGATGCCGCGAATGGACGGCATGGGGCTGTTGGCCAAACTGTCTGAGGGCGCTGAGGGTTTGAACGCCAATATGGCGGTCGTGGTGCTGACGGCCATGGGTTCGATCCAGTTGGCCGTCGATGCCATGAAACTGGGCGCCTACGACTTTCTGCAGAAGCCCGTTGATCCGACGCGGCTCAAAACCATCCTGGCCAATGCGACGAAACAGCGCGAAACGGCGATCGAGCTCGAAGTTGCGCGCCGCAGGCTGCGCGAGTCGGGCGTGCTGGGCCAACTGGTCGGCAGCTCGAGACGCATGAGGGAAATCTTCACGCTGATCGAGCAGGTTGCCCCGTCGAATGTGCCCATCCTGATCACGGGCGAGAGCGGGACGGGCAAAGAACTTGTCGCGCGCACGCTGCACGAACTCAGCCCGCGTAAGGCGCGCCCCTTTGTCGCGGTCAACTGCGCAGCCATTCCGGAAACACTGATCGAGAGCGAAATCTTCGGACACGAGAAGGGCTCGTTTACGGGCGCAGTGGAACGAAGGGCCGGCTGCTTCGAACTGGCTGCCGGTGGAACGCTTTTGCTGGATGAGGTTGGCGAGATGCCTTCAGGGACGCAAGCCAAGCTGCTGCGCGTGCTGGAAGAAAGGAAATTTCGCCGGCTGGGCGCTCGCACTGAGATGGATACGGATGTCCGTGTTCTGGCTGCGACCAATCGGGACCCGAAGACCGCGGTGGCCGAGGGTCATCTTCGCGCCGATCTCTATTACCGGCTGAACGTCTTCAACATCGCCATGCCCCCGCTGCGCGAGCATCTTGAGGATCTGCCGCCCATGGTGGAAGCCATGGTGAGTGAGATGAACCAGAAGCACGGCCGTAAAGTTTCGGGCATCGCGCCGTCCATGCTGGACCGGTTGATGGCGCATAGCTGGCCGGGAAACGCTCGCGAACTGCGCAACACCATCGAGCGCGCGGTCATTCTTTGCCCCGATGGCGCGCCGCTCGATGCGGGACACTTGCCGCAAGGTTTTGGCAAGGATGCAGCAGCGGCTTCCTCTGACGGCAGCTCAATCACCGTGCGCGT
>CAZVYV010001030.1:0-1198 GCA_964630985.1 uncultured Occallatibacter sp. | reverse complement strand
GCTGCGTGCCGTCGTACCACTGGTGCGTCGTCAGCGGCTTGCCCGTCTCCGGCGATGAGTCATACGCAAACCGATTGGGCAGCGCAGTCGGCGGGCCGGGAGCTGGAATCGCTTCGTTGGGCAGCCCCGGCTGGTGCCAGGTCTTGCCGCCGTCGTCGGACCGCTGGATAAGCTGTCCGAACCACCCGCTGGTCTGGGAGGCGTAAATCCGGTCGGGAGCTACCGGCGAGCCTTTCATGTGGTAGATCTCCCACCCCGCGAAGAACGGCCCGCTGACCTTCCAGTCCTTTCGCTTGCCGTCGGAGTTCAGAACGAACGCGCCCTTGTGCGTTCCGACCAGTACTCGCACACCACTCATTTTGACCTCCTGCTTACACAAGCCTTCAAAGTTTGGCTTCGGCGTCGTATCGGGGCCTCAGAATCCTCTCTGTGAAACGCCGCTTCGCCATTTTTCCGAACTTACCTTGCAAAATGCAAGCGGAATTCGGATTTCTGCCCCTAAACCTCGATATAACACTGATTTGTTATTGAACGCCCCTCCAATCCAGCCGACAATTGGCACGGCCTCAATCGAAATCGGCGCACGGCTGTGCCTCGCCTAGCGCGCATCCGGAATGAACCGCTCTTTCCAGGCTTTCCGGTGAAGGAGGGGTCAAACATGATGACTCCGCGCAACGGGTTGCAACTCGCACTCCTGCTTCCACTTGCAGCCGCGGTGTTTTCCGGCAGCCAGGCTGGTGCCCAGGCGGCTGACCGGCTTCCGCGCGACTTCGATTCCGCGCAGGTTCAGCCGCTGGCCAATCATCATCCACAGTGGGCAGTTGCGGCCAATGATGCCGGCGCCGTACCCGCCGGACTCCCCGTGAACAACATCACGTTGGCCCTTGCCCGCTCTTCTCAGCAGGAACAGGCGTTTGAGCAGTTGCTTCGGGATCAGCAGGACCCTTCGTCGCCCGAGTATCACCATTGGCTCACTCCGAACGAAGTTGGCGAGCGATTCGGCCTCTCCGACAATGACCTCGCGGTCATCACCGCCTGGCTCCAGTCTCAAGGTTTGCAGGTCAGTTGGGTGTCGCCGAGCCACCTCTTCGTTGGATTCGCCGGAACAGCGGCAAACGTAGGCCGGGCTTTTGGAACCGAACTCCACTACTACAAGGTGAACGGCAAGGAACTTGTCTCCGTATCGTCCGATCCCACG
>CAZVYV010001029.1:0-1201 GCA_964630985.1 uncultured Occallatibacter sp. | reverse complement strand
TCGAGCCCGAGCATGCGCAGGTTTCGCGTTGGCGGCGGGCGATGGCGCAGTATGCGGTGGGGCATAAGGAGCGGATGCAGCGGATTGGCGGACGAGTCGCCGAGCTGCCCGGGCTGCGGCTGGTGGGGAATGCTTACGACGGCATCGGGGTTCCGGACTGCATCCGGCTGGGAAGGCAGGCGGCGCGGGAGCTGGTGGCGGCGGGCGCCATGATGATCGGCGCAAAGGCCTAAGTTCGCGGCCCACTGATTCTGTGGTATCCCAGGTCTCAAAATCGAGACCTGGGGCACCCGCTCGCAGTGCAAGACGAGGCGGCCAAAGACTTCGGTTTCAACGCATATTTGCCGCCCGTATACTCGACTGAGAGCATGACGATCCGCACGGACACATTTTTGGCGACAATTCTGGCTTCGACGCGCGCAACTCTGGCGACGGCGAAGGCCGTTGTGCCTGTTGCCGACCTGGAGCGCCGCGCCGCCGAGCATCGTCCGCGGGGATGGGCCGCCGCATTGCGCCGACGGGCCGCGACGGGACCTGCCGTCATTGCGGAAATCAAGAAGGCGTCGCCTTCGAAGGGACTGATTCGCTCCGCATTCGATCCGGCATGGCTGGCGCGGAGATATCGCGCCGGCGGGGCGGCGGCGCTTTCGGTGCTGACGGATGAGCCGTATTTTCAAGGAAGTTTGCGCAACCTGGAGATGGCGTCGGCTGCCACGCCACTTCCCTGCCTCCGCAAGGACTTCATCTTCGACGAGTACCAGATCATCGAGGCACGCGCGCATCGGGCCGACGCGATTCTGCTGATTGCCGCCGCGCTCGACGGCGCTGAGTTGAAGCGACTGGCGAAGGCTGCGCGGTCGCTCACGCTCGACGTGCTGGTGGAAGTTCACACCGCGGAGGAACTGGATTGCGTGCTCGATGCGCTGGGAGAAACAGGCGCGGATGCGATCGGCGTGAACAATCGCGATTTGAAAACCTTCGAAGTGAGCGCGGAGACTTCGATGGCTCTGGCGGCGCGGATTCCGGCAAGCGTGGTGCGCGTTACGGAGAGCGGAATCTCAACGCATGAAGATATTGTTCGCCTGCACGAAGCGGGATTCGACGCGTTCCTGATCGGAGAGAGCCTGATGCGCCAGCCCGATCCCGGCGTGGCGCTGACGGACCTGCTGAAGAGCGCGGCAAACAAGTCATGAGCCTCTGG
>CAZVYV010001028.1:0-1203 GCA_964630985.1 uncultured Occallatibacter sp. | reverse complement strand
AGCGCCGACAATTTTGCCGATCGTCGGCGGCGCGCTCAATATTTCCGGTGGCACGCTGACGGCCAACGGCGCCGGCTACGGCGTCGCTCCGATCGTCATGATCCCGCCGCCTCCGCCCGCGCAGGTCAATGCCAACGGTGTCGGCGGCATCCAGGCCAGTGCCATCGCGGTGATCGCCAGCGGTACCGTGTCGTCGGTGTCCATCACCAATCCGGGTGCCGGGTATCCGACTGCGCCGGTCGCGGTGATCGTGCCGTCGCCGTTCGATCCCAACCTGTCGGTCGGCATCACCAACGCGACTGTGACTTTCACTCTGGCATCGTCCGGGTTGATCATGGGTGCGGTGGTGACCAATAGCGGCTCGCCGCTCAGCAACGGCAACCTGGCCTCCGTCACGCTGACGATTGGCGGCGCCGGGACGTCCGGGTCGCTGACGGCCAACGTGTTGCAGACGGTGGTGTCGGGCACGCTGTCGAGTGCGGGTACCGGGTATGGCACTGCCGGTGTGGGCTTCACCACTTATGGCGGCGCCCCGGTAGCGGGTGCGATCACCAACAGCCCGGAGGCCAACTACATCGCGTGGCTGCCGCGGCAGGCCAATATCGCGGTCACCGCAGCGTCGGTCAGCTTGGCGGCGCCCGCTGTAGTGTACGATGGTGGGCTGTTCCAGTCAGCGCCGTCGGTTGTAGCGCTCGCTGCTCCCGGAGGTGGCTTGCAGACGATCGCCGGCCTTACCGCCGTCATGGGCAGCCGCTACGACATCGCTGTGATCCAGCCGGGGCCGTAAATGGCCCAGACTTTCAGCCAGTCCCTGACTGGAACGTCGGCGAACTTCCGCTACAACGCGGCTAAGACGCTCCAGGTCGGTGATCTCGACATCGCAGGCAACGCCGTCGCGCAGGGCAATGTGAATTTCGTCGGCGCGCAGCAGGGCGCGATGATGCGGAACGATTACATCCTGACCAAGGGTCCGGACGGCTTGCTTTCGTACCACATGATCGACGCCGAACGATCCATTCTTCCCGGTTATATCGTCCTGCGGAAGGTGTAGGCTGACCGGCAAAGGAGCGTCGCTTTGCTGAACGCCTACAATGCTCAGACCCGCCGCCTCCTGCAGCTTCCCGGCTCGCAGTCGACGGGGCTTTATGCCGATTCGGATATCGATTATTTCATCAATGTAGCGCGCGGCCAGATCGCCGGCGA
>CAZVYV010001027.1:0-1205 GCA_964630985.1 uncultured Occallatibacter sp. | reverse complement strand
GCGATTAATTTCTCGAAGGCGTCCTCGTCCCAGCCGCAGAGCTTGCGTTTGCCGCGAATGCTCGCTTTGAGGGTAGTGTCTCGTTGCAGAATATTGAGCGCCAGCCTGCGAAACACGGAAGTAATTTCCGGACCGTTTCCCTTGCGAATGCGACTGGCATCTTCGGTAAAAGTTACATCGAGCACATAGTGTTGGGAGTTCTCGGTGCTCCAGTGCGATCGCAGGTGCCGGCTGATCGCCCGCACTTTGCACGGCAGGCTGCTGATGAAGCATTCCTGCGATTCCTGAAGCTCGCCGTTGATTTCGCGGGTGCGATAAATGCTGCCAATGGTTTTCGCGCCGATCCAACGAGCGAACACTTCGGAATCCTTCGGCACGGGCATTACCGTGACTTCTCGCGTCTCTTGGCGGTTGCGGTTCTTTTCGACCGTCTTGCAATGCCGCATGTCGGGACTCTCTTCGTCGAACGCTTGGATGATCGCTTGTTGCAGTTCCCCTTGAAGCGTCTCTTGATTTCCCTTGACCATCAACACGTAGTCCGCGTCCTTGGCGATGATTTTCGCGGCCGTTTCACGCTGGCAATTCAGGGCATCGGCCGTGACGACCGCACCCGCCAGGTCGAGCATGTCGATCAATTGTTGCACGGCCGGGATTTCGTTCGATTTATCCTCGACCGACTTGAGACCAACGCACATTTTCAAACCGCATGCCCAAGCCGACACGGAATGCAACGCCGATTTGTTCGACGCTTTGTCGAACGAACCGCGAAGCGTCTTGCCATCGAAGGCCACGGTTTCGCCTTTCAGGGATTGAGCGATGCTCCTCGCCCACGATTCCAAGGCCGCATAGAACTCGATGGTATCGAGCCGGGCGAACGTCTCCGTGAACGTGTCGTGCGACGGAACTCCCTTTTCAAACGGCAGGAATCTGCGAAACCAGTCCAGCTTGCAATCGCCGAACGTGGCGACGTCGACCCACGAGTTGCAATCGCAAATCGCGCCGCACAAGGCCACGAACACCATTTCGATGAGCGGAAAGTTCTTGCCGCGATTCGCGCGCGGATCGGTAACATTTTCAAAGTGTTCGTAAATCTTACCAACGAAAGCCACGGACATTGGTTCTACCTCCTTGCCAGCAAGCGAAAAATCATCGGGCCTCGCGATGAGCCCTTCCCCGCCGGCCAACCAATGCAATAATCAAACCAC
>CAZVYV010001026.1:0-1205 GCA_964630985.1 uncultured Occallatibacter sp. | reverse complement strand
CTCGCTCAGCAGTAGCGACGGGTTCTTTGCCCGCGCCCGCGAACTCCTGACCAGCGATTCGCACACCCGACGCTAAGCGGTCGACCGCTGCCCCGCCTATCCCCGCCCCCTCTTTGACGCCGTGCTTGATCCCAGCCACAGTCATCCACGCATCAAGCCCGCCGCTCATGGCGCGACGTTCGGCCTCGTCAAGGTCGCCGTTGTCGTAAGCCTCATACATCCCTTTGAAGTTCTCTACCATTGACTCCGACATCTGCTTGGTGAATCCAGCTGTGATGAATAGTTGTAAGAGTTTGACTGGAGCAAGCGCGATCATCCCGCCGAGTATGGCAATATTCTCGGGTGAGGTCAGAGACTCGGCTACCCCCCCAACCGCCACCCCAGCGTTGACCATGGAGTTGGCGAACGCCTCTACCTCATCAAACTGCCCTCGGGCGGCGCGGGCATAGGACGACTCGCCTACACTCTTGTCGACAGGTGCGGCAGTGTCGACCTTCTTGCGGGATCGGGCAGCGGCGGTGAGGGCTTCGCGCAGGGTCTGGTATTTGCCACCGGATATCGCTTGGGTCGCGGTGGTGAGGGGTGAGGGAACGGGTTCAAGCGAGGTACCTGACCGGGCTTCCAGTTCGCGCAACCCGGCTTTGTCGGACTCCCATTGTTTAGCGGCAGCGGTTGGGCGGACATCAGGCTTTGAGGGCTTGACCAGACTCCATCCCTTGGTCTGGGCCTCGTTCAGCACATGAGAGTTGTTCTTGATCGGGATGGACTCGCCATAACGGTTGTAAACGGTCAATGGCTGTTGTGATGTGACCGCGACCTGTGCCGCGACCTTCTCCGGTGCCATCGGCTTGGGGACTTCCTTCAACTCCTTCATCGGGTTGACGGGCCGCTCCCTCATCCAGCCTTTGGTGATGGCCTCTTCCAGAGCATTGGGTTTTACCGGGATGGACTCGCCGCGCTTGTTATAGACCGTGATCGGGGAGTCAACCGGAGGCGTCGTTGCCGTGTCTGCCATTTCAACCCTTCAACCCTTCAACCTTACAGTTACTGTGCGCTGGGAACATTGCCCGCGTCGTACCCGCCTGCCGGATGATTACCGGGAGCAGGTGTGTGCGGCGTGCTTCTGTCACCACCCCCACCACCACCCCCTGTGTCAAACTGCTTCAAGTGGTCGGGCAGCGGCCGTCCCTGCATCGAGGTCTTCC
>CAZVYV010001025.1:0-1207 GCA_964630985.1 uncultured Occallatibacter sp. | reverse complement strand
CTTGTCTTTACCCACATCTGTTTTGGAGGTGGTTGAAGTTGTCTAATCCTTCGGTCATCCAGATCAATCGCTGCCAGCCGCGCCAGATGTTTTGCCAGCCGGGGGAACCATCGCCTGTGCGCCCGATAAATCCACCCAGGCGAGCCACCGCCAGCCAGAACGTGCCTTGGGTCCAACCGGCTTTCGGAGCTCCCAATCGGCTGGCTAAAATCTGCAACGCCTCCGCCCCAATCTGTTCGGGTAACAACATTTGATCCGGACAGGCTGTAGCCAGCAGTTTGGTGTTCAGCAAGCGGATGGCCACCAAGGATAAGACGGCGATCAGGCTCTCCAACCGGTAGGCTTGTTTCAATTGACTGTCCTCGATGCCCGCACCGCGCTTGAGGGCTTTGTGGTATTCCTCAATGTGCCACCGCGCCGTATAGCGGCCCACGATCCGCCGCGCTTGCGTCAAACTGGAGCAGGCCAGCGAAGTCAGCAAAATCCAGCGCAGGGGTTCAACCCCTGCGGGTGCTTCGAGTTCCTTGACCTCCAAAACTTGCAACTCCGCTAAATCTTCCTGCCGGCCGCCCGGCCGCCACGGGCCGCTAAAACAGGCGGTCGTGCAACTTAATTGAACCTGCGCCCGTCGGGCCGCCACCCCCGGTCGCGCCCGCATCCCCAACTCCACCGTCCCCAGCACCGTTGCCTGTGGCAACTGATCCCAAAGTCGCCCCGCTCCGTCCGCCAGCCGCCGGTTCTGGCAGGCGCGGATCACAAAATCCACGCCCCGTTGCTGGCAGCGCTGAATCGGTTCATAGAAGTCGGCTTCCCGGTCGGCCACAAAGGTCCAGGTGCTGCCCGCCGGCGGCACGGGCATCGTCTTGAGCACTTCGGCCCACCGCTTGGAACTTCGGGTGTTTCGCCACATCCGGGAACTTCGGGTTTCACCGGCCGGGCGCGGGGTTTGCGCCCAACATTGCTGGCCCAATAAGCCCACGACCACCGCTTCAGGCTTTTGCGTCAAATCCCACGCCATCACCTTCATGGCCAGCGTGCTGTGCAAACACAGCCCGCGCCCGCCATCGCCAATAATGCCCAAGCCGGTGGTGGCCCGATGCGGCGAATAGTCCAGCAACGTGGTGTCCTCGATCAGCAGATATTCCCCCGGCTCCCGGCAGGCCGCCAAGGTGCGTTCACCATGCGGACGCAGGATTTGTTCGTGGGT
>CAZVYV010001024.1:0-1208 GCA_964630985.1 uncultured Occallatibacter sp. | reverse complement strand
TTCCTTCAGGAAAAGCGCTCGCAGGGGAAGGATCGCTTCGAGTTCGACTTTTCGCGCGGTGGCCGTCATGGCTGCAGATTCATATTGTAGAGTTGCGGCGTTTCATGCGCGCCCACGAAAAAGGCCGCCCAAGGGCGGCCTATCGCGCTTTGATTGGTCTGCTATCAATGATCAGAACGGGTTCAGCTTTGCAAGCCCCTTTTTCTTTTTCTTTTTGCTGGAGGACTCGTCGCTCAAGTCGGCCTTGGGCTTCTTGGGCTTGCCGTTGGAGGCCGTCTCCGTGGCGGGCTGAGCAGGATTCTCGCCGGGCTTGATGTCATTGACCTGGAGGGGCGCTTCAGCGGGCTTTTCGGGCGCCGGCAGGACGGTGTTGGTGGGGCCGACCGGCTTGACGATGGCGTTGGGATCGGCTGCGGCGGTGTTGCTGGGCGCGTTGACGACTTCGACGCCGACGCCGGTGCCTCCACCGGGTGCCTCCATTTGCAGCGGAGCTTCAGAGGGCTGGTCGCTGCGTGGCGGCTCGTTGGCGCCTGTCGGCGTAACGGCCGCAGCAGGAGCTGCCGGCTTGCCCTGGTTCATCGCGTCCATAAAGACGGCTTTATTCTGGTTGGTCACTTCAGGGGCGAGCGTGCGCGTTGGATCGTCGAGAGTAGGCTCGCCGACGTGCACAGCCTCAACGACCGTCGGACCGCGCTTGATGACCCCGATCATGGTGTCGGTAAAGTGGAGGGGCTGGCGGCTGCGTTCCTCGGCATCGCTTTCTGCAATCGCTGCCTGCGTAGGCTCGGGAACGGTGCGATTCATCGCCACGAGGCGGTCGCGGGCGTCCTCAACATGGGGCGCCATGGGATAGCGTGTGATGACCTTCGCGTAGGCCGCAGCTGCCTTGTCCTCATACGCGGAGCGCATGCGCTCTTTCACGGCGCCGTTCAGGCCTTGAGCCGCTTCGATGTTGTGTGCCTCGCCGGCGTAGGCATCGCCAATATCGATGAGCACCTGGTCGCTCCTGGAATAGAGCGGGTAAGAGTCGGCCACCGTGTCGAGGCGGGCGATCGCCGCAATATAGTCATCGCGGGTCTCGTAGTAGCTCCCGATCTGGAACTCGCGCTCGGCCAGAACTTCCTGCACGTCGCGCAACCTCTGCTTGGCACGCGGGATGAGAGTTGAATCGGGGAACATGTTGATCATTTCCCGATACTCTCTCTCGG
>CAZVYV010001023.1:0-1208 GCA_964630985.1 uncultured Occallatibacter sp. | reverse complement strand
GTAATGCCCATACCGCTTCTCCTACTCAGTGACTCGCCCACAAGCGGGACCGGACTTGGGAGAATCACCCGCGACCTCGCCATTCGGATTGCGGAGCATCTACCAGACGTGTTCCGCGTCGGCACTTTGGGTTATGGTGGCTTGCAGTCTCGCAGCCTTCCCTTTCCGCAGTATCCTTGGCAATCGAATCCTCAGTGGATCGTCCATGAATTGCAGGACGTTTGGGCAGACTTCGCTGGCAGCGAGCAGGGCATTGTAATGACCATTTGGGACGCCTCTCGCTTGCTCTGGTTCTCGCGCCCAGAGACACTCAATACCGATCCCGCGCTCAAGGCTTTCCTGACTAACCCTCCGTTCAAACGCTGGGGCTACTGGCCGATTGACGCGACAGGCCCAAACAACAAACTCACGGCAATCTTGGCGCATACCATCGCAGGCTACGACCGGAACCTCGCGTATTCGCGTTGGGCGGAGGAGATTCTGGAACGAACGCTCCCGAGCAATGAGTTTGACAATGTGCCTCACGGGATTGATACGTCCGTGTTCAACCCACGGCATCGCGGCACAGCGCGGCACGGATTCGGCCAGCGCCTCGGAATCAAGAACCAGAAAAGCGGGAAGTTCGTAGCGATACCGGATGACGTTTCGCTGATTGGGATTGTGGCGACCAACCAAGTGCGGAAGGATTACGGACTCTCGATTCAAGCCGTCATGGAACTCAAAAAGACGCGCAAGGTGGTGCTCTGGATTCACACCGATACGTTGGAACGTCATTGGAGCATCCCTGCACTCTTGAACGATTACGGAGCGCAGTGGAACGAGAACATCGTTACGTGTGTCCCGTTTTCGGATGACCAGATGGCGTGGAGTTATGCGGCGTGCGACCTCACGATGGGGATAGGGAACGGAGAGGGATTTGGTTTTCCCATCTTCGAGAGTATCGCTTGTGGTACGCCCTGTCTTCACGGAAACTACGGTGGAGCGCCAGAGCACATGCCGCGTGAGATGCTGGTCAGTCAAGTGGGAGCCTCGCGGAAACAGGTTCGCCTCGAAGGGCCGTACAACTGTCTCAGGGGCGTGTACGATCCTCTGGACTGGGCAGCGGCGGCAGAAAACATTCTCGCCAAAAAGATGCGAACCACGCTACCCCCACAGTTGGACTGGAACGGGGCGTTACTCTGGCCGCGCTGGGAAGCGTGGCTTCGGAA
>CAZVYV010001022.1:0-1209 GCA_964630985.1 uncultured Occallatibacter sp. | reverse complement strand
ACCTGATATCTAAACCGGCTGACGGAGGAAGACGTCACGATGCTGAAGATCAAATCCCCGCTGAACTGGCCGGCCGATGAGCCGAGGACGCCGCACCTTGAGCGGCGATCTGTGTCTCCCTTTACCGTGACCGACCACAAGACGATGCAGGAACTTGAAGGCGCGCTCAAGCGGTTCAAGGCATCAAACGTGGTGCTATCGGCGGATGGACAGTTTCGCGGCAAGATCAATGACACCGCTGTTGCGCTGTTCTTCGATCTTCCAGGACATCGCTCGATCGCGATTTGCTGCGACCTCTACATGCGTCAGTCCGACAATATCCGCGCGCTGCTCAAGGTCGTCGAAGGGATGCGAACCATTGAGCGCTACGGCGGGAGCAAGATAAGCCAGAAGACGTTTACCGGGTTTGTTGCGCTTCCCCCGCCGCCCGACATCTGGAAAATGCTTGGCATCAGCAAGGGAGTTGGTGAAGCGCTCAACAGCAAGATGCGCCGCGAGTACGTGATGGACGCGTTTCGGACCAAGGCCAAGGAAGGTCATGGCAACGGTCAGGATATGGCTGCGCTGGGAGATGCGCGCGACGAAGCACTGAAGCAGTTAGGAGCATAGGGTTCGGGCGCGATCTGGCCTTCCTCTGGGTCGCGCCTGAAGGGAGCCATGGAAGGACTCATAATCCGATCCCATGGTTCCCACCGATTAACAAAGGAGAATTTATCGTGAAGCTAGATCGAAATATCAACAGCAATGGGCGCGGAAAGTACGGAAAGTACGGACTCATTAAGAACCGGGAATTTAAAGCGTATTTGCTAAAGGCGAACGATGGTCAGGACGGCGTTAAAGCTGCGGCCGAGGTCGTCAAAGCAATCGTAACCCTGGAAAAGGCTGGAATCATCGACTGGGGCGACACGCCAGAGACTGAGTTCTTCGCGATCCGGTTGAAGGACAAGTACGCCAGCAAGGCGCTATTGGGCTACGCCTACGCCTGCATCCATGACGATATCGAGTACTCCAGAGATGTCTTTCGATTATCTTTGCGTTCCGGTCTTTCACATCCGAACTGCAAGAGGCCAGATTAAAAAGCAACGAGGAAATAGAAGCAGATGCAAAAGATTTTTATCGAGGTCGTCTACCATGCGAACGCCGTGCAGATGGGATTTCACGATCTTGAAAAGGCTCGTGCCGCATACGACAAGATCAGCGCAGCGCTTC
>CAZVYV010001021.1:0-1210 GCA_964630985.1 uncultured Occallatibacter sp. | reverse complement strand
GTGTGCCAGGCGAGCGTGGCGCACTTGACGCGCGCGGGAAACTTGGAGACGCCGCCAAACGCGGCCAGCTTGCCCAGGTCCGCCGCGTTTTTCATCGCCTCGGGGTCGCCGGTAACAAGATCGTGGAACTCCCCGAAGAGCTTGGCCGCTTCTTCCGTGCTTTTGCCTTTAAGGATTTGCGTCATCATGGAGGCCGAAGCGCGCGAGATCGCGCATCCAGAGCCCTGGAAGCCGATATCCTTGATGGCGCCGTTTTCGACGTCGAGATAAACCGAACAGCGGTCGCCGCACAGTGGATTGAATCCCTCGGCATGATGATTGGCCGACGCCGGCTTGCGAAAATTACGCGGAGCCTTGCTGTGCTCCAGAATCACTTCCTGATAAAGATCGCCAAGTTCGCCCAGGTCCGCGCTCATGCGAACACCTCACGCGCCGTGCGAATTCCGCCGACAAGTGCGTCGACTTCTTCCTTGGTGTTGTAGACGGCGAAGGAGGCGCGCGCGGTGGCGGGAATGCCGAAGCGCTCCATGACCGGCTGCGCGCAGTGATGGCCGGTGCGGATTGCGATGCCCTCGCGGTCGAGAATTGTTCCCAGATCGTGCGGATGGACGCCCTCGATCACGAAGGAAACCACGCCCACGCGCTCACTGGCCGTGCCAATCAGTTGCACGCCGGGGATTGCGCCGACCGCGTCAGTCGCATAAACAAGCAGGTCGTTCTCGTGCGTGGCGATGTTTTCCATGCCCAGCCCAGTAATGTATTCGAGGGCCGCGCCGAGCGCGATGGCGCCGGCGATATCCGGCGTGCCCGCCTCGAACTTCCAGGGCAGATCGTTGTAGGTGGTTTTCTCAAAGGTGACGGAGCGGATCATGTCGCCGCCGCCCTGATAAGGAGGCATCGCTTCGAGTAGCGCGCGCTTGCCGTAGAGAACACCGATCCCGGTGGGCCCGTAAACCTTGTGGCCGCTGAAAGCGTAGAAGTCGCAATCGAGAGCCTGCACGTCCACTGCAAAGTGCGGAACGGCCTGCGCGCCATCGACCAGCACAGGAACGCCTTGGCGGTGCGCCAGTTCGATCATCTCGCGCAGGGGAAGCACCGTGCCCAGCGCGTTCGAAACTTGAGTGACGGCAACGATCTTGGTGCGCGGTCCGATCAGCTTGGCGAATTCATCGAGGATCAGCTCGCCGCGATCGTCGATGGGCGCGACCTT
>CAZVYV010001020.1:0-1211 GCA_964630985.1 uncultured Occallatibacter sp. | reverse complement strand
GAGAGATTTGCCCTGAATTGAATGGATGGCAAGGGGCTCTTTCCGTGGCTAACGTCCTAATGATCCGCGGCGACGGATGGCGCGCCTCCTGCACCAGCAGTAGGCGTGACAGACGGAGACGTCGGATCCGGTAGTTGGTTCGGCATATTTCGGCTCATCGATTCAAGTTCCCCCAAGCCTCTTGAGGTAACGCGCGTACCGCCAATTCATCCAAGGCCGAGTCTTGTTGAGCGGCATCAAACGCGAAGCGAGCTACCTTCAGGTCGTCCAATATCCCTGACGCGCCCCAACACATGCGAGGTAGATCTTTACTAACTTTCGCCTTTAATGCCCGAAACTTGGCTAACGTGACCTTGACTTCACTGGGCTGAATCTCGCCGACGTTCGAATTCACTGTCGCAGCGATGTCGTCTTCCTGCGTCTCCTCTAAGCGTGCAACGATACTAGCGATGGTTCGTTGCAACGCAGGAGGTATTTTCTCGGGGCTCATATACTGCCGAACGTTTTAATGAACCGCGCTCGGCGCCGGTTTGGGAAAGTGGTTCGGCTTTCTCCGCCGCCTCATGGGACGGTGGCGTCTACGTGCAGCCGCATCCGGAACACGGCCTCTTGAGAAAACCGACGCTTGTACTCGCGAATGATTTCTTCCACGAGGCGGTCTCCCTTGGCGTCGTCGGCGTGATTTAGACTAAGGAAGTAAGTCTGCTCGCGAACGATTTCGCCCGACGGACTGCGCCATTGACCTTCACCGCGGACCATCGCGAACCCACCTGGAAAGCGTGGCTCCACGACTTCGGCGAGAAACCTCGCCCAATCGGCCTCGGTCACTTCCCCGCCGTGTGGAATATTTCGTCCAAAAGAAATGCGCTCCCAAATCGCCAACTCCGGAACCCCGTGAGCAGGGGCCGCTGGCGAAGGCTGCAGCGTCGCGCACCCACCGAGCGCACCCGCGGCGAAAAACCCAACTACGAGACAAAAAAGAACAGGGGTGGTTTTCATTGGGGGAGATTCCGCCCGAACGTTGAGGTGAACCGCTTTAAGGAAGGCGCGGCTCCTGCCCCGCAGGAGACGTGACCGAGGCAAGCGTCGGGTCCGACGATTGGTTGGCCATTTTTCTGCTCGGAGGGCAATGGATCATCCCATTTGCCCATCTCGAGCTGTGGAGGTGATGTGGGAATTCGAAACTCCAAATCCCTTCGAAATTTCCCTAT
>CAZVYV010001019.1:0-1213 GCA_964630985.1 uncultured Occallatibacter sp. | reverse complement strand
ATTTACTACATGAAGCAGGCCGTCAACATTTTCAGCGGCACCGTCGCCGGGGTCACCGTCACCAGCAACTACATGCACGACATTGTGCTTTACACGGGGGACCACTCCGAGCACATTTACGGGGGTTCGACCAGCGCCGGGGGGAACAACATCACGGTCAGCGGGAACACGCTGCTGAACCCGCTGAACCAGACCGCCTGCGTCTACCTGAACAACGTCAACCCGTTCACCAACTGCACGGTCAGCGGGAACCTGATGGCCGGCGGCGGGTACTGCATCTACGCCGGGAACGCGAGCTCAACCGGGATCGTCGTGACGAACAACGCGGTCAGCACCATGTACTACCCGGGAGGCGGGTACTACGACCCGCTGTACCCCACATCGCCACCCGTGTGGGGCTCAAGCGGGAACGTATGGAGTGGCAACACCTGGTACGACGGGGCGCTTGCCGGGCAGGCGATCCCCGGCACCCTCTGATCCGGGGACGCCTATGGCCAGCGACGGGGACCAGCCACACCACCGGCCGAACGGCGGGGTACGCGCCCGGCTGCTCCAGGAAGAAATCGACCGGCGCTTCGCCGCCGTCCACAAGGAAATTGACCTGCGGCTCGCCGCCGCAGAAGCCATGCGGGCATACCTGGTGACCGAACTGGACCGCCGGTTCACCGACGGGCGCCGCGAAACCGACGAGCGGTTCGACTCCACCATCCACATGCGGGTGGCACTCCAGGAAGAGATGGACCGCCGCTTCACCGACCTGTCCTCACAGCTGGACCGCCGGTTCATGGACTCCGAACGGGCCGTGCAGGCCGCCTTGGCCGCCGCGAAAGAAGCCGTCATCAAAGCGGAGACAGCCTCCGAAAAAAGGTTCGAGGGTGTGAATGAGTTCAGGGCCCAGCTGTCTGATCAGGCCAGCACCTTCCTGACCCGCAACGAATACCTGTCCGCGCACAAGTCACTGACCGACAAAGTCGACGCGGCCATCGGAGTGCTCACCGACCGGATCAGCACCCTGGACTCCCGTCTCACCTCCCGCCTCGACCTCGGCACCGGGCATGACAGCGGGGCGCAGGACTACCGCACCAACGCGCAGCAAGAAGAAATGGTCCGGGCCGCTGTCCGGCAGGCCGGCGCGGTCTCCGTGGCCCGGCTGAACCTGACCGCCACGTTCGCCGGCCTCTCGATCTTGATCTCCGCGATCGTGCTGATCGTC
>CAZVYV010001018.1:0-1214 GCA_964630985.1 uncultured Occallatibacter sp. | reverse complement strand
TTAATCCCCGGCGCGCCCTCGATCGTGCCCGTTGCATCGATGTAGCTCACGATCGCATTCACTTCTTCGTTGTCGTAGCCTAGCTTGAAAAGCGCCGACGGCACCGTGTTGTTCACGATCTTGATCATGCCGCCGCCCACCAGCTTCTTGTACTTCACCAGCGCCAGGTCCGGCTCAATTCCCGTCGTGTCGCAATCCATCATGAAGCCGATCGTCCCCGTCGGCGCCAGCACCGTGGTCTGCGAATTACGGTAGCCATAGCGCTCGCCGTAAAGCAGCGCCATGTCCCAGCACTCGCGGCTGGCATCGATCAGCGCGTCCAGCTGTGGCACCGCAAACGGCTCGCCGCTCTGACGCGACTTCCCGATGTTGTTTACTTCGGCCCTATGCATCCGGATCACGTCGAGGAACGGTTCGCGGTTCACGTAGTATCCGGGGCATGCTCCGCCCTGGTGCTCCACACTCGCCGTCAGCGGCGTCGCTGAAGTCAGTGGCGGGCACTGCGCCGCGATAATCGCCGACTGCAGATACGCCTGCCCCGTCATCATGGCCGTCATGCACCCTGCCATGTCGCGTCCTGCTTCGGAGTCATATGGCAGCCCCATCGACATGAGCAGCGCGCCCAGGTTGGCATAGCCCAGTCCCAGCGGCCTGTAGTCGTGCGAGTTCCGCGCGATCGCCTCGGTTGGATAGCCCGAGTTGTCCACCAGAATCTCCATCGCCGTGATCAGCACCGAAATCGCGTGACGGTACGCAGCAATGTCGAATGTGCCGGCCGGCGTAACAAACCTCATGAGATTGAGGCTCGCCAAATTGCACGCCGAGTTATCCAGGAACATGTACTCGCTGCATGGATTCGACGCGTTGATCCGTGACGTGTTCTTGCTCGTGTGCCACTTGTTGATCGTGTCGTCGAACTGCATTCCTGGATCGCCGCACAGCCACGTCGACTCGGCGATCTTGCCCATAATGTCGCGCGCCTTGTAGGTCTCCACCGGCAGGTGGCCCTTCACCGTATACGTGGTGAACTCCCCATCGGCCTCGTAGCTGCGCATGAACTCGTCACTGACCCGTACAGAATTATTTGCGTTTTGAAAGAAAATCGAAGAAAAAGCCTCAGAATCCGGCCCGGATCCGTCGTAGCCCGCCTTGATCAGAGTGAAAGCCTTCGCTTCCTCTTTCGACTTGCACTCGATAAAGTCCACGATGTCCGG
>CAZVYV010001017.1:0-1215 GCA_964630985.1 uncultured Occallatibacter sp. | reverse complement strand
GGGCCGCTCCGAACATCCGCCAGGTTTTGGACTGCGGCAGCCCTCTGCCGCTTTTCCCCCCAATCGTCCATGCCAAAATGAAAACCGGAAACGAGTTCCCGTCCGCCTGCATCAGATTTCCGTCATCGCCCAGCCTCGTGCGCCGTGTCCCGCGCCCCGTTGCCCCTGCGGCATTTTCAGCGCCGTAGGCGCGGCATCTTTGTAGTTTATCATCCGCATCGGTTCAAGCTCCGTAGGAGCGGCATATTCCGTTTTGAATTTCCTGATGATGTCGCTCCTGACGGAGCTTGATTCGTTTTGTAACCGCATTCTACAAAGATGCCAGCCCTACGGGCTTGAAAAATCCGTGTTCATCGGTGTCCATCTGTGTTCAAGTTGTCCAAGCCCTTATAAATCAAGGGTTTCTTGAGCGCGTGGACGGCCACTGTCAGCGGAACTGTCAGTATTACGGCACTCGAAACCACAATTCGCCACTATCCTGCCACTATCCCGCTGAAACTCGCCCACTACACTTTAACGTGTCGCGACGGTTCTGTGTCTATGATTCAGAACCATGAACATGAATACCAAATACACATTGTTCCGGCGCGGCGGAATCTATTATTCCCAAGACGCGGCGACCGGCCAGCAAAAAAGTCTGCGCACCCGCGACCAGACCGAGGCGTTGCAACTGATCAACGCCCGCAACGCGGCGCACCGCCAGCCCGTCCTAAACTTGCACCTGGCCCGCGCCTATCTGACCGCCAGCGACCCTGCGTTCGTCGAACGCACCTGGCAGACGGTCATGGACCAGTTGCAGGCGCGCGGCAAGGACAGCAGCCGCGAACGCTACGCGAACGTGTTCAAGTCGTCCGCTTTTGACGGCTTGCGGCCCAAGAAATTGCTGGAAACCACCGCCGATGATTTCTTTGCCGTGTTCAAAGACGGCAAGGTGTCCATCGTCTGTTTCCTGAAACGGTTGCACAACTTTGCGGTGAATCTTGGTTGGATTGCCGTGCCGATTGTCGCGCCCTATCTCTGGCCCAAATACGAACCCAAAGACCGGCGCGGCATCACGCGGGACGAACACCAAAGCGTCTTGGCGAAGGAGAAAAAGGCCGAGTGGAAACTGTTTTTGGAACTGCTTTGGGAAACGGGCGCGGCGCAGAGCGACGCGGCGAACTTCACGGCGGAGGACATTGACTGGCAGACCCGGACGATTTCCTATTTCCGGCA
>CAZVYV010001016.1:0-1217 GCA_964630985.1 uncultured Occallatibacter sp. | reverse complement strand
CCTGCAACAAGCGCACCATCTGCAAGTACATTCATCTCCAGGGCGCGCGCAGTTGCCAGCTCGTCATGGGCGTCACGCATCTTGCGCCCGGCAGCAATTGGAACACCATGCCTCCGCACACCCACATGCGCCGCAGCGAAATCTATATGTACTTCAACGTCGCCGCCGATGCGCGCGTTATGCACTTCATGGGTCCGCCTGCCGAATCCCGCCACATCGTCATGGCCGACAAGGGCATCGTCATCTCTCCCGGCTGGTCCATCCATTGCGGCGTTGGCACGCGCGCCTACAGCTTCTGCTGGGGCATGGGCGGCGAAAATCAAGACTACGCCGACATGGATCCCGCACCAGTCGAGAGCCTGAGGTAATTGACGAGGCAGCAAGTGAGGGAAGCATGGTTGCGCACGGCCCAGGGTCAACCTCCCAAATCGTCAGCGGGCTGGCAGCAGTCCTTTTCTGGGCAGTCTCTTTATGGCGCATCGTTCGCCGGAATCGCGGCAATAAAGTTATCGAGTGCGGCGTTGCCGCGATTACAGTCTTTTTCGGAGTTTGGCTTCTGTCTCGAGCCGTCAACATTCCCGATTGGGCACTCCTCTCTTTGATCGTGCTTTCGCTGCTTCTTTGCTTCGCCACACTCTTTTTCTTTGCGCAGGAGTGCTATCGAGCGATGCGGCGCAGAAGCCGTTCATAAACATCTCCGCGCAAAAGAAAAGCGGCGATCTCCGTCAAGGAAATCGCCGCTCCGTTTTCCTATTCCCTATTCCCTAATCCCTATTCCCTGCTTTTACGCGTTGTACGTCCCCGACGAAACCCTTCCTCCGCGTCCTGTCCAATTCGTGTGGAAGAACTCGCCGCGCGGCTTGTCGACACGTTCGTAGGTATGCGCTCCAAAAAAGTCTCTCTGCGCCTGAAGCAGGTTCGCCGGCAGACGTCCCGCGCGATAGCCGTCGAAGAATGCCAGCGCCGTCGAGAACGCCGGCGTCGGCACTCCCAACTTCACCGCGTGCACCTGTGCTTTGCGCCATGACGCCTGGTATTTGTTCAAAAGGCGCGAGAAAAACTTGTCCAGCAGCAGGTTGTCGAGCTTCTTGTTCTTCTTGAACGCGGCCTTGATCTTGCCAAGGAACTGGCTGCGAATAATGCAGCCGCCGCGCCACATCAACGCGATGCCGCCCATGTTCAGGTTCCAGCCATACTCCTTGCCCGCGGCCCGCAGC
>CAZVYV010001015.1:0-1218 GCA_964630985.1 uncultured Occallatibacter sp. | reverse complement strand
ACCTGCGAAACCGCGCAGGACCTCCAGATGTACATCACCCTCGCCGTCATTCCCACCTGGACCAGCTTCGCCATCCTTCCCTTCCTGCTTAACAATCCCAACTCGCCATGGGTCGTCGCTGCTTCCCTCTTTCCTCCCACCGCGCCGCTTGTCATGGTCCCGCGCATCGGCATGTTGTCCGCGCCCTATCCCTGGTCGCAAATCGCCATCTCCCTCGCCCTCATGGTTTTCAGCATCTGGGCCGTCATCTGGTTCGCCTCCCGCCTCTATCGCGTCGGTATCCTCATGTACGGCAAGCGCGCCACGCTCCCTGAAATTCTCCGTTGGCTCCGCTACAGCTAGCTTCCTGTTCCCTGGTCCCTAATCCCTGGTCCCTGCCCCTTTGCAACTCATCCCGCACGAACCCCATCTCACTCATTGAGGAGTGCGCCCGACACTTGCGTAATTCGAGCTGCGTAATTTTCGATGTTCAGAATTGCTCAGCCCGGCGTCCAGAGCGCATGCTACCGTCACTCATCGCCCCCAAGGCAGACATTGAATGAAAAATCTCTTTGACCTACGCCCGCGATCCTTTTCTCTCCTCGCCTTCCTCGTCACCACGTTGATTTGCGCCATGCAGCCACGCCTTCATGCGGACCCACCGGTCGTCCGATATTTCCAAGGAACCTATCACGGCTTCCTCGAACTGCTTTCGCAAGACGGCCAGGTCGTTGCTTTTGGAGATAGCACTCAGATCGTCCGTGGCGATCGCGTCACTTCACAAACAACCTTCACCTTCAAGGATGGTTCTACCGACGAAGATACCGCAGTCTTCTCGCAGCACCGCACATTCGAGCTCATCTCCGACCACCATACTCAAAAGGGGCCTTTCTTTCCTCATCCAATGGAAGTGTTTGTCGACGCACGCAGCGGCCAGTTCATGACCCGCACCACGGGAAAGGACGGCAAGGAGGAGTTCAAGAACAGCCATGTTCTGCTACCGGCCGACCTCGCCAACGGTATGGTTCCCCTCGTCATTGAAAACATGGGCCCCGGCGAATCTTCAAAAACAGTCTCCATGGTTGTGGCAACACCCAATCCGCTCGTAGCCAAACTCGTCATCTCCAAAGTTGGCGAAGACAACTACTCCCTGGTCGGCACCTCTCGCAAGGCCGTCCACTTTGAGATCAAGATTGTGCTCGGCGGAGTCGCAGGCTTTGTGGCGCCTCTCGTCGGTAA
>CAZVYV010001014.1:0-1221 GCA_964630985.1 uncultured Occallatibacter sp. | reverse complement strand
ACCGCAAGCTGGGCCAAGGCAATAACGGGGTTCTCGCGCTCATCCTGGGAGCGGCAGCGTCAGTGGGCTTAGTTTATATGGCGTTAAAAACGACAGCGAACCCAGCGATTGCCTCGGTTGTGCTGCTGGTTTGTACTGTCCTCGCCGCGAAGCAGTTACAAGGTGAGGCAATCAAGACCCACGTCGCGTGGGGCGGGCAGCTCTATTCCAAGGGGCGCGCTTTCGGTGTTGCTATCGCGACGACGCTGGTTCTTGGCGGTGCATTTGTCGGCTATCTCGTCTACACCGGACAATGGCAGAGTTTCGGCGCGCGATACGGAGTTGGACAGAGTACGGTGACGATCGGGACCAAGGACCAGGTGATTTACTCCGGCACCGCGACGCAGGCCGATGCGACCGCGCTGGGCAACGCACTGAAGGCCGCGGGGTTCTTCCAGGATCATGGCGTGACTGTGGCGCTGAGCAAGGGGACGAGCGGCACGACGATCGGGTTCGATGTTCAGGACGGCGCGTGGAACCAGGCGGGTACGTTGGAAACGTTCGAAGAGATTGCACGAGGAGTGGCTTCGTCAGTGGGCGGCCTGCCCCTTCAGGTGCAATTGTTGAGCACCACCCAAACCTTGGAGAAATCGGGGACAGTAGGCGAAGTGGATTTCACCGGCGGCGATGCCGTGATTTATGAAAGCAGTGCAACCCAGGCAGATGCTCAGGCGCTTGGTAACCAATTCAAGACGATTGGATTCTTTGAGGGCAAGGGAGCCAATGTGTTCCTGACGAAGGATAACGGGACGACGATTGCGTTCGTCGTAAGCGACGGCACATGGAACGATGCCACGATGGTGAGCGACTTTGAGACCATTGTTCGCGGCGTGGCTTCGACAGTAGGCGGCCTGCCGATCGACCTGCGGCTCGACAACACCAGCCTTGTCGTGGAAAAAGACGAGACGATCCAGTAGGAAGCTTGCGTGAAGAAGCGCGATCCCAGGCCTCGATTGCGGGACCTGGGTCGACCTCGATTCCCCGGTCTCAAAGGCGAGACCGGGGGCACCCGCACCCGTTTTCAGGCTTGGGGCTGCGAGGATTGCGGCTGGTGGTTGTGGTGTGCGCGGCGTTGGGCCAGCATCTGCTCGAACTGCTGCTTCTGCTGATCATTCAGGAGCGCTTCGATTTTCGAGTTCGTATCCTGCCTGATGGCCCGCGCCTTGGTGTGGCGATCCTGCA
>CAZVYV010001013.1:0-1221 GCA_964630985.1 uncultured Occallatibacter sp. | reverse complement strand
CAATGCTTCAACGGCCTGAGCATAGTTCTTCGGTGTAGCTTTCAACTTTGCCATGGTGGTGTTCTCCTAATTTTAGTTTTGCTGTGCGTGTGCTAGTGAAAACCCTAGGGGTTTCCCTCGCACATGTTAGTCATCTACTCGCATGAAAAACACTTTGCCAGAGTTAAACTTCGTGTTCGATTGCGTGCCTGTCGTGCACGGTATGCTTCCTTCACCTTTGCAGGTGATGCAATCCCGGCGTCCTCCCGTGCAGTCTTCCGACTTGCAATTCGGGCCATCGCCTTGACATTCCTCGCATACTTGTGAGCCGGTTCCGTCGCAGTCTTCGCAGTCTTTCAGCGAATAGGTTTTCATTTACTCACCTCCGTTGTCAAAGCCAGTAATCGCTGAACAATCACTGATACGCTCGTAGCAATTCGATTTTCGGTTTGGTGTTCGGCTTGCGCTCGATTACACCTCTGCCGCTCTGCTTGCTGGGAGCGTATCATGATGCCTCAGTACTGCCAGCCTGCACAGATAGGTTACTCGCTCAGTTCGTTTGCCTTTCGGCTTCGTCGTTTCTGAGGTTCGCTTTGTCTGTGCGTCTGGTCAAAGTTTGGGTAAATCACTGGACAATAGGATTGCTAGGCCTTCGATTGTCCGGTCGGTCAATTTGGCTTCACTCTGCCGACATAAGTGCTTCGCCCTTTGCAGGGCTTGTGCGGTTCGATTCAGACGCGCGGCTTCGGTACGGCATGAAGCTGGTTGTCTGGTCTCGCCTATTACCTTACCGAGCTTTCGCCGGATGCGTTCTCCGGTCCCCTTGGCGTCCCCTAGGTGCGTTGGCACTACAACGTGGTCCACTCGCGGCCTAGGTTCCTGTCCAGTTCGTTGTGCTCGATTCAGTTCGCCTTGGAGCCTATTCAGGTAAACCGAAGCGCTTTAGCTTTGAGTCTCGCTTCGGGCCGTCTGTCCTTGGCTACACCTAGACTATTGCAAACCAGCGGCCAAAGTCAAGGGCCTTTACTTGCTTCGCCGGGTGCCGCCGCAGCCCTGTCAATGTGCCAAAAATGTTCCACCAAAGGGAAAATTATTAGCACTGTGTAATCTTTACACACACTCGCCCGCCCGCCTTGGGCTTCCGCTGCATACGCCACCACATACGTTCATCCCCGGCCCATCTACGAACTGTCACTATGAGGCAGAGAGAAGCATAGCAAGGGAGACAAGGCCGTACCTAGG
>CAZVYV010001012.1:0-1223 GCA_964630985.1 uncultured Occallatibacter sp. | reverse complement strand
GCCACGCTCGAGCGCCGCATCGGCCTTCGCTCCGCCGTCCTCTTCAACATGCTGGAGATGATCGGCGTCGGCCCCTTCATCACCCTGCCTCTCGTCATCGCCGCCGCGGGCTTCCGCCTCTCCGTCTGGGCCTGGGTGCTCGGCGCTGTCATCGCCATCGCCGACGGTCTCGTCTGGGCCGAGCTCGGCGCAGCTTTCCCGCGCGCCGGCGGCAGCTACGCCTTCCTTGAAGAGATCTACGGCCCACAGGGTCCTGGCAAATGGCTCAGTTTTCTCTATGTCTGGCAGGTCGGTTTCACCGCGCCGCTTTCCATCGCTTCCGGCTGCATCGGCCTCTCCGGCTTTCTCGGCGTCTTCTGGCCCAGCCTCGGCAATGCGCCCATCGCCGCGTTTCCCGCACTCCATTACTCGAATTTCGCCGCCGCTGCCGCGTGTCTTCTCGTCACCGCGCTCCTCTATCGCAATCTCAGTTCCATCACGCGTCTCGCCTGGGTGCTGTTCGCCGGAGTCATCGCCGCTCTCATCGGCGTCATCGTCTCCGGATTCGCGCACGCCGCAGCCACCGGCGGCTGGCACATACCTCAGACACCGGCACTCTCCGCCGCGCTTTCCGTTAGCGGCCTCGCCCAGGCCACGCTCCTCGCCACCTATTGTTATTGGGGCTACTACAACATCTGTTTCCTCGGCGGAGAAGTCCGCCGTCCCGAGCGCACCATCCCTCGCGCCATCCTTCTCTCCATCCTCTTCGTCGCTGCGTTCTATGTCCTCATGAACCTCGCGGTCCTGCCCTCGCTCCACTCAGCCGCCACGCACGCACCTCTGTTCGAATCCTCGGCCGCCGCAGCCCTCCGCGTGCAGCTCGTTGCCGACATCGCCGCCTCCGCCTTCGGCCAATGGGCCGGCTACGTGATCGCCGCTCTCATTGTCTGGACCGCCTTTGCCAGCGTCTTCTCTCTGCAGCTCGGCTACTCGCGCGTCCCTTACGCCGCCGCCCGCGACGGCAACTACTTCCGTTTTCTCGCCGCCGTCCACCCGCGCTACGGCATTCCCCATCGCTCGCTCGTCGCCCTCGGCCTCGTCGGCGCTTTCTTCTGTTTCTTCTCGCTTGCGCAGGTCATCAGCTTGCTGGTTATCACGCGCATCCTGCTTCAATTCTTCCCGCAGCAAATCGGCGTCATCCTGCTCCGCATCCGCCGCCCCGATCTCCCGCGCCCCTTCCGCAT
>CAZVYV010001011.1:0-1223 GCA_964630985.1 uncultured Occallatibacter sp. | reverse complement strand
ACGGCAATCTTCTGGAACTCCGAAAGAGCTTTAAGCCGCGTGTCGTGATCCGGCTCGAAAACCGTGAACTTCTCGCCTTGTTCGTTTGTAGCCTCACGATTCTTGCCAGCTTTCAAAGCCTCGATCAAAGCGGAGAGTGCGGGAGGGGACGCCTTCAGGATCATGCCGATAAGTTCGGCGTTTAAGTATTCGTTGGTATGGAAGCCCTGCTTGAACTCAACCGTACGGATGGATTTCTTGACCTGCTCGACGCTGATGTTGTCTTCTGCGGCAATCTCGTCGTAGGTCTTTCCAGCCTTGGAACGAATGAACCGCGAGATATGCTTGGGAGAACCGAGGCTGGTCTCAGCACGGGTAACCATAGACCAGATTGTCGAGAGGGATTACAGATATGTCAATAGCAGCTAGGTGGACTTGCGGCGAGTCCGAGTCTTGGACTTCGCTTTCTTCTTGGCTTTATTAGGTCGCCTTGTTTTCTTTTGTGCTTCGGCTATCGCAGCCCACTCTCGCTGCTGATCTGGGATACAGTTGACCGCGACCGCTGCCGGAGGACTGCTTGGCGGGCCGTACTCGCGAGCATCGAGACCAGCCGCCTCGGACAATAACTCTCTCGCCATTTCCCCGGTGAGCACGCCGCTTCCCAATGGACTATCGGCTATCGTGTCGACTCCAAAGGTTCCGAGCGCGAGACGCTGTTGCACCATGCCCCACCGATGCGGATCGCCGCGATAGATTCTAACCAGTCCGTCGTTGACGCGATAGATGATCGCACACACGGCACCGCCAACCGACCACGTTTCGAGGCTCTTCTGATTGAGCGATTTCAGGAGATCATCGAACTGCTTGACCGGAAGGAAGGAATCGGTCTTTGGTGTATTCGACTCCATTAAATCGCGCAGACTGGCTTGTTCCATCACTCACTCCTAGGTGGCTTCGTCCGTGTGCATCTTCGCAAAGTCTTCCTGCGGGATGATGATTCTCTGCCGTCGCGCCTCTTCCGCCACTTCGTTAATCGCGGCCTGCTGATCGTTGTGCGCGTAGAATCCAGAGCCGGAATCCTCAATCGTTGCGCCCTTCGCTGGCGACTTCGCCTCTTGGTTCGCCTCGAAAACCATCCGCATCACCCCGGCAAACTCCGTGATGCCCTTTAGGATGTCCGGGACCGAGCCGTTCAACGTCGTCAGCGCCTTGCTGATCCGCGTGAAAGAACCCTCGCCAAGAAG
>CAZVYV010001010.1:0-1226 GCA_964630985.1 uncultured Occallatibacter sp. | reverse complement strand
TGCCGACTTCGGATGTGCACAGTAATTACCACGCGCTGAACGGGCATCTGGAGAAACGGTTGCAGCATGGCTTTGATTTCAGCGTGGTCTACACCTACTCGAAGAGCATGGACAACGCTACGGAAGAGGGGCCGGGGTTCCAGAGCAACCAGACCGATCCGGCGAATCCAGCCGCGGAATATGGGCCTTCGGATTTCGATGTGCGGCACCGGTTCAATGCGGCGGGAACGTGGACGCTGCCGAGTCCCGGGGGGAATGGGTTGATGAAGAACCTGCTGGGGAACTGGCAGGCGAATGGCGTGTTCACGTTCCATACGGGCTATCCATGGACACCGGTGATCGGAGTGCCTTCGGTAGCGCTGGTGAACGGGGCGTCGCAGATTGCGCCGACGCGGCCTACGGGGTATGGACCGAGTTCGGGAGCGCCGGCGGGCGCCGATGCGATGAACAGCTGCGCGAATCATGTGTTCGTGCACGGGGGTAATTTTCCGGATGGGGGAGCGAACTACTTTGTGTATGGGACGCCGGGGCCTCCGGGGATAGGGCGGAACGTGTTCAACGGGCCGTGTTACAAGGACCTGGACATGAGCTTTGCGAAGCAGGTGACGTTCAGTTTGCGCGATCACCCGGCGCTGTTCCGGTTCCAGGCGAACATCTTCAACATTCTGAACCTGACCAACCTGCAGCCGATCTCTTTTGGGAGCACGGAGGCGCTGATCTCCACGAACACGACGCCTGGAACGCATGTGAACAATCCGCTGTTTGGATTGTCGCCGGGTGCGGACAGCGGGAGGGTGATCGAGTTTTTTGGGAGGATTCAGTTTTAGAGGCAGGGAACAGGCAACAGGCAACAGTGTAGCGGCAAAAAGGAGGATGTTCCGGGAGGAACTTCCTCCTTTTTGTTTGGGCTGTGGCAAAGGCTGAACGCCTATGCGGGAATGAAGGATAATTCTCTTCGGAGATAACGATGCGAATGATCGAACGACGGGTCGGGGTTGTTGTGGCGGCGGCGGTATTGCTGGTTGGAGCATGGGATCACGGGTTTGCCCAGGCGGGTACGGGGACGGCGCGGACGATTGTGGTGGATGCGAAGGCAGCGGGAACGCCATTTCCGCACTTCTGGGAGCAGATGTTCGGATCGGGGCGGGCGAACCTGGCGTTGCGGCAAAGCTATCGCGACGATCTGGATCGGGTGAGGAAGGTGACGGAGTTCCGGTACGTGCGGT
>CAZVYV010001009.1:0-1226 GCA_964630985.1 uncultured Occallatibacter sp. | reverse complement strand
GCGGGCGCGGGCGACCAGGGCGCGGGCGCTGTGGGCATGGGAATTCTGCAGCCGGGCAGCGTGTCGGCGACGATCGGAACGTCGGGAGTGGTGTTTGCGGCCACCGCCGAGCCCACGAAAGATCCCAAGGGCCGCTTGCACACGTTTTGCCACGCGGTGCCCGGTCTGTGGCACGTGATGGGCGTAACGCAGAGCGCAGGACTGAGCTTGAACTGGCTGCGCGGAGCGTTTTTTGCCGGGCAGAGCTACGACGCGCTGAGCGACGGCGCAGAGAAAATTGCGCCCGGTTGCGATGGGCTGGAGTGGGCGCCGTATTTGCTTGGCGAACGCACGCCGCATCTCGATCCCGAGGTTCGCGCCGCATTTGCGGGCATCGGTGTGCAGCACACAGGGGCGCATTTTGTGCGCGCGGTGCAGGAGGGCGTCGCCTACTCGCTTCAAGACACGTTCACCCTCTTTCACGAGCTGGGCATTCCGGTTACCGGCATTCGTCTGGGCGGTGGCGGTGCGCGCGGAGCGCTGTGGCGGAAGATTCAGGCCGGCATCTACGGCCAGGCGGTAGAGATTCTGGTGGCCGAAGAGGGCGGCGCGTTCGGCTGTGCGCTGATGGCCGGTGTGGGCGTGGGACACTGGAAGAATCTCGACGAAGCATGCGCGCAGGCGATTAAAGTCGCGCAGCGGATTGAGCCCGACGCCTCGGACTTGGCGGCATACAAGGCCGGCTACGCGCGGTGGAGAAAGCTGTATCCGGCGCTGAGAGGGTTGAGAAACTAAGCGCTCACCGCTTCGGCGACCGGCATTGTGAAATCGGCGAAGGTGAATCCGTCGCGCGTGACGACTTCTCCCGTTGCAACGGGCAGTGGCCTCGAGAACATCGGCCCGGCGTAAACGCAGGTGTGGAACTCGCCGCGCTCGCCGCAGGGATCAGCTTCAGGCGGCAAATCTCGTAACAAGTCCAAATCGAATTCGCGGCCGGCAAATGCGGCGGGGAGTTGCTTTGTGTCCACACAAGAAAGGCGTGCGCGCAGGCCGCCTGCAATCATGGTGCGCGCCAGTTTGTCCGTCGGGATTTGCCAAAGCGGAAACAGCGGCTCAAGGCCTGTTGGGCCAAGCTGCTTGATGCGATACGCACGCACGTCTTCAAGAAAGAGATCGCCGAAGGCGACAGCGTCGATTTTGTCAGCGATGGCGCGCGCGCAAGCATCAGCCATGCGCTGCTCGTAGAT
>CAZVYV010001008.1:0-1228 GCA_964630985.1 uncultured Occallatibacter sp. | reverse complement strand
ATCTTGCCCAACAACGGAGGCTCCAGAATCGCGGTGTGGATCACAGTTCCAAGCTTCATCGCGTCCGTGGCCTCTTGGGGATTGTCCATGTAATAGCGGTAGGCAAGCGGACTGCGGCGGATATGGACCAGGCTCGAACCATTCAGGGCATCCACCGCGTCGTACTCCTCGAAGGACATACCGAATTTGAACCCGATAAAGCGGTCAGACATTCTCCATCTCCAATCTTGAATCCCGCCGCCTGCTGGTATCCGGGGACTGTAGGCCAATCGGCCAGCCTGCAACACCTGCTGCGGTGGACGGCGGAAACTTGTTACTAAACTGATTCCTGTTCTGTGGCGGCTTCCTCGGCGCGTTCCTGATCCAGTGCCGCTTCGAGTGAGCGATAGAACGCAGCGGTTTCGGGCGACGGCTGAAACAATTCGCCGATTCCTTCAAATGGCTCCATCGGTGTCTCCTTTGCTGACGAGATAACGATACGCCCAAGATAATATTCGTGTCAAGCCCCTTGACACGGTTTATTTTGAAGCGCACAATTCCTAACATGGTCATCAAGGCACTAACGATTCCGCAATTCAAGCGATATATCGGCAGACGGCACGCGAAGGAGTCGTTTCGGGCCATTGCCGATGATTTGGGCGTGTCGCGTCAAGCGATTCAGCAATGGTACACGGGCGACGATGTGCCATCAAAGCGCGTGCTACTTGCTGCGGCCATGCACATACAGATTGAGAAGCGTCGGAGTTGAGTCCACGATGAGCGAACAGGTCTACATCTACCGCTGGAACCGTATGGGTCGCAAGGGTGAGCAATGTATCGTTCTGTGCCGAGGAAAGATGAATTCCTGCGCGGTTCAATTCCTGCGAGACGGGTTCAAGGCGGTGACTAGCAGAAACGCAATACGCAAGGTGCGCGGCTGACCCCGTGGCACCGGATTGGGCGCGGGGGTGAGGGGGGAATGATGGCAGTTTTCATGGACACAGGCGGAGGCGACATCTACGCGGGAGCGACCAAACAAGAAGTTCTCGCGGCGATCAAGCGCGATATCGGCGAAAAGGACTTCAATTGTATCGAGAAAGAGATTTTCGAGGTTCCGGGAAACACCCCTATACGCCTCGAAAATGAAGATGAATCGCCGGGCGAGTTGTCCACACTCGAAGTCGAGTACACCGAAGGAATCGGCGCGTATTGCATTGCTTCAACGAATTGCTAACTCAACGCGCTGACC
>CAZVYV010001007.1:0-1229 GCA_964630985.1 uncultured Occallatibacter sp. | reverse complement strand
GGAGTTGCCCAACGGTACTCTTTCTGAGCAGCTTGGGAGAGCACAGGAGTTGAAGGCTGCTGCTAAACCTCTGGACGTAGCCAAAGCCGCGAATGATTTCAACAAAAGCCAAAGTCTTCCAGAAATTAAACCTGAGAAATCCGCAAAGAGTCCTCGGTCTGCCGATATTGCCAAGGCTTATGACGAGATGAGCCATAACCCAAATGACCCTGCTGTCAAGAAGAGCTACGACGCTCTCATTGCTGATACTAAGAAACAGTGGGATTACGCTACCAAGAAAATGGGCATAAAAATTGAGCCCACTGATGCGGACCCTTACAAGTCGCATGAGGAAATGATGGACGACCTGAAGAACAACAAAAGGTTGAAAGTCTATCGCGGTGGCACACCTTTGGAGGAGGGACATAACCTAGCAGAAGTAGACCCCAAGACAGGTGAGAGCTACAACACCATGTTTAGGGCTGTGCATGATATTTTTGGGCATGCCGCTCAGGGTCACGATTTTAGCGAAGCTGGTGAAGAAAGCGCTTGGAACACACATCGTCAGATGATGTCCCCAGAAGCTATCCCAGCCATGACCAATGAGACACGTTCGCAAGTCTCATCTTTCTTCCACAATGGGGAGAAATTTCCAGAACAGAAAACTGGTATTCCGCCAGATTTCGCCATGGAAAAAGGTGAGGCTGATCATGCTCAAGAAGTAGCCAAGCTGCACAATGACGGTGGAGGTTCTACCTATAACCCAACCAAGGGAGATATGGGAGGTGCCGACGCGTATGCTGTTCCGATGCACCCAGAACTGTCGCGCACTGTGGACAGCGAGAAGGTTACTCCTGAACAGATTAGAAAGTTCATGGATGACCCTAAGGTGAAGTCTGCTATGAAAGCCGACCCCACACTTAGCGTTGGGACATGGGCTAATGAAGGCAAGACGTACTTGGATTTGTCCGCTGTCATGCCTGACCGTGAAGAGGCCATTGCAAAAGGCAAAGAGAATGGACAAAAAGCCATTACGTACCTTAAAACCAGAGAAGACATTCCTACTGGCGGAAAAGGTACAGGTACTCCGTTAGAAAAAGCAGAGAGCAAATCACCTCAGAGTTCTGAAGCTGCCGAAGGCAAAACACTAAAGCCTGATCATGCTAGCGGAGAATGGACCGTTTACGAACCTGAGAAAGCCAAGCCCTACAAGGACATGACCAAGGAGGAGCAAGAAGCCCTTGCTGCTA
>CAZVYV010001006.1:0-1230 GCA_964630985.1 uncultured Occallatibacter sp. | reverse complement strand
CCATGGCCATTCCATTTTGATGGATCACCACGAAAACAAAGCTCTCTTCACCCTGTCGCGTCACCGCCAGCACCGGAACAACTGCCATCGGTTTTGTGCTCCAGATAACGTCTGCCTTCACCAATTGCTCGTTGCGCAGCACGCTCGCGTGCGCATCAACAGGAGCCTTCACCAGGATTCCCTGCAGTGTGCTGTCAACCTCTTGCGAAACAAAATCGATGCGAGTCTTCTCCAGCAGGTTGCCGTTGTTGTCCATCAGGTTTACCGCCAGACCTTGACGCACATCGGCGGCGCGCTCGGTGGGAATGTAGATGTACGCTTCGAGATTGCTGTTATCGTCGACGGTTGTCAGCATCGTCGCCGGCGACTGATTCTGAGAAACATAGTCCCCAAGGTGCACTGGAATATCGCCCACCACGCCGTTGAAAGGCGCGCGGATCGTATAGTAACCCAGCAACTGTTCCCCGGCCTTCCGTGCTTCCACCGCCGACTGGTAATCCGCTTTGGCGTTTTGGAAAGCCTGCTGCGCCTGCTCATACGCGTCGCGGCTGGTCACGCCCGCCTCAAACAGCTTGCGTTGCCGATCCTCCTCGACGGTGTCGTAATCGTTCAACGCCTTCTTCTGCCGTTCGGTTGCGCGCAGTGAGTCCACGGTGGCCCGCTGTTGCCGGTCATCGATCTGCATCAGCAACTGCCCGGCCTTTACCTCCTCGCCGGAGTGAACCGCAATTGCTGTCAGTTGACCGCTTACCTGGGGCAACACGGTGGCTGACCGGCGCGACTTGATGGTCGCCACATACTCGCTGCTTTGCGCCACTGGCGTCATCGCCACTGTAACCGTCTGCACCGGCAAGGCCTGCATTTGTGGCCCACCGGCTCCCGGTGCGGGTTTTTTCTGGCAGCCGGTAGCTGCCAATCCCGCCAGGACCACCCAACCGATCGCATGAATGCGCTGGAATCTGCTCTGGGTCACTCGACTCTTCCTTTAACTGCAATGACCCCCGCACTCTGCGTTCGAACTTTGGGGCGGGCAGGCCGGCGTGCAAGTTGTGGTGCGTCTCCGCGATGCTTGGTTGCTGAAATCGCTTAGATGGTTTGATCCGCGGATCGGGTTATTCGATACAAAGAAACTGCGCGCGGCATGGGCTTGATACGCGCGCATCTGCTTGAATCTTCATCGAGGATAGCGCACTCAACGGCTTCGCAACGGTGACGCTTCTGGTTCCAGCC
>CAZVYV010001005.1:0-1231 GCA_964630985.1 uncultured Occallatibacter sp. | reverse complement strand
AAGAAAGCCGCAAAGTCCTGTACGGATTTGAATAGCAAGGAAGGACCGATAACCATGAAATACGAGGAATTCCTCGACGGTAGGGTCGCGCAATATGTCGGCGACGTGCGGGAGGTTCTCGGCTCCATTCCTGCTGATCAATTCGATTGCGTGGTGACATCGCCACCTTATTGGGGCTTGAGAAATTATGACGTTGACGGCCAACTCGGCATGGAAGCCTCTCTCGGCGATCACGTCTCCGTAATGGTCGACGTCTTTCGGGAAGTGCGGCGTGTTCTGAAGCCTACCGGAACGCTCTGGCTGAATTATGGTGACAGTTACGCGGCTTCGCCGAATGGCAGAAGCGCAGCTGATATTAAGGCCGTTGGGAATGATGATCGCACGTTTCGTGACAAGCCGTTCTCAACTATCGGACCAATCCAGGCGAGCAATAACGCCGGCGAAGGTCAGCACCACGATCGCCGGAAGCCGCGCGTCGGGAAGAGCGGCAATAAAGGAAACGACGGCGCGGACAATGGCGCTCGGGTTGTCTCTGGCGGGCGTTTGGCGAAATGGGATCGGCAGTCGGAGCGCAACGGGCACAACTTCGGCGCCGATGACGGTTCAGTTGCCGACGTCCGAATCATGCCGGGCGGGTTCCTTAAGCCGAAAGACCTTTGCGGCATTCCATGGCGGGTTGCGCTTGCGCTGCAAGATGACGGCTGGTGGCTGAGGCAAGACATAATCTGGAGCAAGCCAAACCCGATGCCCGAGAGCGTGACCGACCGCTGCACCAAGGCGCACGAGTACATTTTCCTGATGACGAAAGCGGAGAGGTATTATTACGATGCGGACGCGATCAAGGAACCGGCGGGATACGATCCGGGGGATACCAAATTTCCAGACGGCTGGGACACTGGACCCGGCGGCCATGGCGCGTTCCATCGACAGGGGCGCGAGAAAGGCCGCGCATCGTCCGGAAACAAACAGCGCAAGCCTGCTGGCCTGCGGGGCATCCCCGGCGCCAGCACGACGGATCCTAATGGCGGCGTAGCCGGATCGATCCCCTGGGAGGGTAGCACGCGCAACAAGCGCAGCGTCTGGACCGTTCCCGCATCCCCATTCTCCGAAGCCCATTTCGCCACCTTCCCACCGGCGCTGATCGAGCCCTGCATCTTGGCTGGTTGCCCAGTCGGAGGCCGAGTCCTCGATTGCTTCGGGGGAGCGGGAACGACAGGGCTTGTAGCGGCCA
>CAZVYV010001004.1:0-1231 GCA_964630985.1 uncultured Occallatibacter sp. | reverse complement strand
TCAGCTTCTGGTATCCTTCAGGGCCACCAATCAAGTCATTGAATTCCTTCGCCTGCTTCATCTCCTCTATACCTTTAGGGAAGATGGCTTTTGCGGCCTCATACCTTTCATAATGGCCATGAAGTAATTTGGTCGCGGCGACATTTGCTGGAGATGCATCCCTGAAGGCTTTCAGGGCTGCACGTATTTCCTTCGGTGTTTTCTCTCCGAATTCCTTGGTGGTGTCTGCTTCAGCTTTAGCCTTGTCTTCTATCGGCTGTCCAGAGCTGTCGTATTGCTGCTTGGCGTCTTTCTTGGCTGCATCCGTACTGGCTGTGGTGTCTGTAGTTGTAGTTTCGGTAGTCGGAGTCTCTACGGTTTCCGTAGTTTCAACTACAGGGGCTTCTACTGCTGCTTCTGTTGTTGCTGCGGCTGAATCCAAGCCCGCAAAGTCTATCACGCTCTCGCTCATTACTGAGTCTCCTTAACTTCCTCCAGCTTCTTGCTGGGCGCTACTGGCACTTCATTCTCTGTCGTGATGACCGTAACAAAGTGGCTGACTTTGAAAGTTGTGCCAAAGCCACTGTTGACCGCCGAGGTGAAAATCTCTCGGGACTTGGGTTGCGACAGATATGCCGCGAGTTCTTGCTCTTGTTCAGAGTCCGGTAGTACGTTGAACACTTTTACTGTAGTCTTCGCCATTCTGAGTTCTCTCCTTGAGTCATTAGCACAAAACTTTAAGATCCCTGCACCCTAAAACAGAAACCACCGCATAACCTGCGGCTTCAATTTTCTTCACATCTAATTCTGATATGATGCTTGGATCTACCATTACTAGAGGCTTACATCCAAACAACCACATGAAAAAGAATTTCATCTGAGTTCTCTCCTTGAGTCTTACTTCTGGTTTGTGCCTTCGACTTGGCGCTTTTCACGGTCCAGTTTTCGTTTTGCTGACCACAACAGAGCCTCATCCAACTTTGTGATGATCATGGAGTTCTCTCTACAGGGAAAGGACTTGTTAAAGTCCTCAATTTTTTCTTTGGTCCATTCAATGATGTCATCAATCTGTCCACCATTCACTCCAAATTCCTTGACGGGTCCGCTCTGCGTTGTAAAGGTAACAGTGCTAGGCTCGCCGTGTACTTGGGGCCAGCCCTCTTCTGCGATGTAAAAGTGATTCATTTCTGAGTTCTCCCTTGAGTCTAACTTCCAAATTCGGCTGCTTCTTCTTTTCCAAACATAACTTCTA
>CAZVYV010001003.1:0-1232 GCA_964630985.1 uncultured Occallatibacter sp. | reverse complement strand
GTGCGAATCTGGCCGTAGCGCGTGTTGCGGGCCAGCACGAAGCGGCCCTTGTCAAAGCTGTAATAGCTCGAATTGGATGTGTCGAGGCGGTTGAATTCGGCCTCCGCGCCAAAGAATCTGTCGGACAAGAATTCCTGGACGCTGAAGTATGTGCCACGCCGGGCGTCCATGGGAACATCGCGTGTGTCACGAATCCAAGTGAATGCCGGGCCAGCAACGCGCGTTGCCGTCGACAGTTGAGAAATCTCCCCGGGATACACCTGCAAGCTGCTGGCGGCCACTTTCACGCGACGGAAGTCGATCTCGTAGATGAACGTGTTGGCGCGGGAAATCCAGGAGCCGGGCCGGTTGAAGTTTTGCGTGAAGCGGAAAGCTCCTTCGAGGCGGGAGGCAACATAGGTTGAGACATCCAGGCTGTTGGCGTAGCCGCCGGAAAAGGTAAAGGCGACGTTCGGATTTCCTTCGAGGTGCGGTACCTGGTAAAGCAGGCCGAGGCTTTGCTCCAGCAATCCATAGGTGCCGCGCAGCGAAATGGATTGCTCTCGCCCGAAAAGATCGTTGCGCGTGATATCGGCGAGCCCGCGGGGGCTGACGCCGGTTTTGCCGTTGGGATTGCACGCCACACCTCCGGCCGTAGCGCCGGCGCAGTTGTTCTGCGGCTGCCCAGTTTGAGCCTCGAATCCAACGCCGTAGGTAAACGTCCAGCGCCGCGCTTCGACGGCTTGCAGCAGGATCGTTTTGCGGGTCGCGGCACCGTCGGGGTTTTCGACGGCGGCATTCACCTCGTTGAAGAGGGCGAAGTCATAAAGATTGCGCTGCGTGTCGGTAAGAGCCGCTTGATTCAGTGGATCGCCGGGGTGGATCGTGATGGCGCGAGCTACGGTTTGCGGGCGCGTGAACTTGAGGCCGGTCAACGACACATCGCGGACAAAAATCTGTTCGCCCTCATCGACATGGAAGACGACGTTGATTTTTGCGGAATCGGAGGGGTCCGGTTGCTGCTTGACGGTCACTGCCGCCTGATCGAAGCCTCGGCTGTAGTAGGCGGTGACGATTGCATCGTGATCTCCGGCCAGGTTGAGGGGTGAAAGCATTTGGCCCGTTGTGGTGTTCACGAGCGAGGTGAGCATCGCTGTGGCGATGTGGTCGTTGCCTTCAATGGCCAGCGTGCCCACGCGCAACTGAGGACCTTCCACGATATGGTAGATAACCTCGAGCGGGGCGGTCTGCGC
>CAZVYV010001002.1:0-1233 GCA_964630985.1 uncultured Occallatibacter sp. | reverse complement strand
AAGACCGGCATCAAGGCGATAGTGAGAAAGACAGACAACCAAAAGCTGGAGAAAAAGCTTTACGATCAGAGGATGCGGAGCGCTGCGGCGCATGAAAATATAAGCGCGTCGCTTGGGCCAGCCAGCGAGGTGCGGAAGATTGATCCGAGGGAAATATGAACCGGGAACTTTGGCCGCATCAAAAAGAAGGCCTGGAAGCGCTCCGACAGACGATCGGACAGGGCATCAAGCGTGTTGTTCTCTGCGCTCCGACCGGATCTGGGAAAACTCTGCTCTCGACAGCGATCGTCGAGGGAGCGCAGCGGAAGGGCAACAGGCTGGCTTTCGTGGTCAGCTCTCTTTCGTTGGTGGACCAGACTTGCGAGGCGTTCTATGCGGATGGCGTGCGTGATATCGGAATCATACAAGCCAACCATGTCATGCAGGACTGGTCGAAACCTGTGCAAATTTGCTCCATTCAGACTTTGAAAAGCCGTGGAACATTCCCCGATGCGCAGATCGTAATTTTCGATGAATGCCACGTTCTCCACGAGCATCATAAGAAATGGTTGGAGCATCCGGACTGGCAGGACAAGCCGTTCATCGGGTTGTCTGCGACGCCTGGCACGCGCGGGCTTGGGAAATATTTCAAGACGCTGCTGACGATATCGACAACGGAAGAGTTGATCGAGAAAGGTTTCCTTTCGCCATTCAAGTGCTTTGCGACAGGGCATCCTGATCTATCAGGCGTCAAGATCACTGCGGGCGACTACCAGGAAGATCAGCTTAGCTCTGCAATGCAGAAGGGCGAGCTCACCGCCGACATTGTGCGAACATGGAAAGAGAAATGGGGGAAGGATAAAACGCTCTGCTATGCCGTCGATTGCGCCCATGCGAAAACTATACAGGAACGGTTCGAGCACGCCGGCATCAAGTGCGGCTATCAGGATGCCAAGACGCCATCGGAAGAGCGGCGCGAGATCAAGAGGAAATTCCACAACGGAGAATATCAGGTGGTCTGCAACGTCGGCACGCTGACGACCGGAACCGATTGGGATTGCAGGTGTTTGATTTTGGCGCGTCCGACCCGATCTAAAATGCTCTATCAGCAAATCATCGGCAGGGCATTGCGGATAGCGGATGGAAAGCAAGCGGCAATTATCTTGGATCATTCCGACACGACATCGAACCTTGGCTTGGTGACAGACATTCATTGGGACAGCCTCGACGACGGCAAGCCGCAGCAGAAATCAG
>CAZVYV010001001.1:0-1235 GCA_964630985.1 uncultured Occallatibacter sp. | reverse complement strand
CGCAACTTCCTGGCGCTGGAGAATCATTCGCTCGATGTGCCCTTTTGGCAGGACCTCGTCACAGGGCTGGAAAAGCCGATCATCAACAAGGGTTTTATTCGCGTACCCGATACCCCCGGCCTCGGAGTTGCGCTGAACGATGATGAGCTGAAGCGTCATCTCAAGCCGGGAACGGGTTACTTTGAACCGACACCGATGTGGGACGAACCGCAGTCGTGGGACGACGCGCTCTTCAGCTGACATGCAGGAATTCGCGCGCGAAGTGGTCAACTGCCAAAGCCACCGGCAACTGCACATCGATTTCGGCTTTGTGACTCTCCTGAAATACGATTGAAAAGCGAATCGAAAGTGGGGCGCAGAGACTTGAACGGAAATTGGGCAGCGCGCGTAAAGCTGTGCGCGATGACAACCGGATTTGCCCTGGCTCTCGCCGCACACGGCGGTGTTGGATTGCAGGCCCAGGACGTAAGCTGGCCGGCTTACGGTGGCGCTGACGGCGATCATTATTCGCGGCTGACCCAGATGAATCGCGCAAACGTTCATCGTCTGAGGCAGGCGTGGGTCTTTGACACCGGCGAGAAGGGCAACATCGAGACCAGCCCGATCATCATCGGGCGCACTCTCTATGCATACACGTCCAGCCAAAAGGTCATCGCGCTCGATGCCGCCACCGGGAAGCTCAAGTGGAAGTTTGATTCCGGCATCGCGTCGACCCAGCCCGCTCGCGGTGTCGCTTACTGGACCGATGGCAAGGACGAGCGCATCCTGGCCGGGGTGATGAACTTCCTTTATTGCCTCGACGCCAAGACCGGCAAACCGATCGTAAGCTTTGGCGAGAGCGGTCGCATCGATTTGCGTAAGGGTCTGCGTGAGCCATGGGAGCAGCAGTCGATCGCGCTGACCACGCCGGGCAGCATCTACAAGGATCTGATCATTGTCAGTGGCCGCGACCCTGAGACTCATCCCGCGCCTCCGGGCGACATTCGCGCCTTCGACGTGCACACGGGCGCGCTGCGATGGATATTCCACACGATTCCTCGCCCTGGCGAGCCCGGATACGAAACGTGGCCGCCCGACACATGGAAGACCGCCGGCGCCGCCAACACCTGGGCCGGGATGACCGTGGACACGAAGCGAGGCATCGTTTACGCGCCCACGGGCTCAGCGGTTATGGATTTCTACGGTGGCGACCGGATCGGCGACGATCTCTACGCCAACACGATCCTCGCTCTTGA
>CAZVYV010001000.1:0-1236 GCA_964630985.1 uncultured Occallatibacter sp. | reverse complement strand
TCTTTCACGTGACCTACTTTCTCTCCCGCAAGGGAGTTAACTATATAATTCCCAACTTTTTCTGTCTTCCGTTCTCGAATCGCCTGCCGACCCTGTTCCAGTACTCGCTCCATCACCGCCAACGGTGGCCTCTCGCTTCCATGAAATGCTCGCACGAAGTGCCACCACGCTTCCGCCTCATCGTCGTCCGTCCACTTCAATAGTTCCACGGCTGGCGTTCTGCCAGGTACGGAAGATAAAGCGGGTGGCCGGGTGCTCCGTTTGTGTTCTTTTTCAGGCAATCGAGTTTCCATCCCGAAGATCGAAACGCTCGCTCGCGGCCGAGCTTGTCGTTACCCCAAGCCGCGATGGTCTGCTCTACTCCGAAGTGCTCGACGTAGTGCTGTAACGACACCACGTAGTTCTTCTCGCCGCCGATGATGTCGCCACCGCGCTTGTGGTGCTCCCACATCCGAGCCGGCTGTGTGGCTCGCCATCCGTAAAGGTTCAACATTAGGAGCCCACCAAAGCCCCATCGCTGCGCGAAGCCGATGCAGCGCCGAATAGTCGGATCGTCTTCCGTCTCCGTGGCGGTCGACGGGTTCAAGCCCACAAACGCGACTCGCGGTTGTCCCGACTCCCACGTTCTGAGGAGCCAGTATCTATACCGGCGGTCGTCAGAGAAGAGTGCAGAAGAGGTCATTCAGTAAGCGCCTTGCAAACTTCTTCGTAAGACTCGGCCACTTCGACCGAACTGCCGTCGATACGATGGATGATCGTGTGGGGTCCGGAGTGACTCTGTATCCCCGGCATGACCCCAACCTGAGACACGGCTTCTGGGTTTACGGAGATCATGCTACCGCTGTTGTAAACCGTGAATTCGACGAGCTTCATAGACCACCTACGCGCCATGTTCGATTGATGTCTTCGTACTCTTCGACGATGGTTCCGACCGAAACAACGATCCACTGGACATCCTCTTGCGATTCGAACTCGACAACCTTACCGGGCTTCAGCTTCCACGATTGGTCCACCCACGCGGTCGTGTGGCGCTTCACGCCGTTCTTCAGTCGCCGCTCGAATTGAACTTGGACCATTTTCATCAGTTCACCCTCACCCGCTCCACCAAAATCTTCGGATCATCCGGCAGTGCCACAAACGTCGCGCCGTCTGCCCGCGTAAAAGCTACCGGCAGCGTCTGGAATACCGGACAAACCGCCAAATGCGCTTTCTCGGTATCCGGCATCAGATCGTATT
>CAZVYV010000999.1:0-1238 GCA_964630985.1 uncultured Occallatibacter sp. | reverse complement strand
GCATCGCCGTTGTCTTCGCCGGTGCGGTGATGCTTGTAGTCGGGGCGCGCGGGGGCAAGTTCCTCAAGCCACTTTCCAATGTCTTCAATGAGACCGCTCTCGTGGTCGTTGACGTAAACGGCAGCCGTGATGTGCATAGGCGAGACAAAGCACAAGCCATCTTTAACGCCGCTGCGCTCGACGATCTGTTCGACTTGGTCGGTGATGTGGACCATCTCGCGGCGCTTACGCGTTTCAAAGACGAGATATTCGGTGTGACTCTTCATAGAAGCTCCTTCAAGATGCAGGATGGTGGCGAAAAACATTGCTACGCTCTCGCCCTTATCCTAAAGGAGCCGTGAACGAACGCCGTAGACTCGATCCCGCCATGCGCCTGTGCAGAATGCACGATGAACTGCTGCGCGCGTACGGGCCGCAGCATTGGTGGCCGGCAAAGACTCCGTTTGAAGTGATTCTCGGCGCGTATTTGACGCAGAATACGGCGTGGAGAGCGGTCGAGCGGTCGCTCGAGAATCTTCGCGCGGCCGGGGCGCTTTCGGTTGACGGAATGCGGGCGATTCCGATGGCAAAGCTGAGGCGACTGATCCGGCCGTCAGGGTTCATTGTGCGGAAGGCGCCGGCGCTGAAGGCGTTTGTTGCGATGCTCGATAAGGAATTTGGCGGTTCGCTGGAAGCGATGGAGGCTGCGCCCACCAGCGCGCTGCGCGAGCGACTGCTTACATTGCCTGGTGTGGGCAACGAGACGGCCGATGCGATTTTGCTCTACGCGCTTGGGCACGCCGTTCCCGTGGCCGATGAGTATCTGCGGCGCATTGTGGAGCGGCATGGGCTCATTGAATTGCCGGCAGGGCGCCGGCAGATTCAGTACGACGCGCTCGCGGACCTGACCCGGAAGACGTTCGAAGGCGATCCGGCTGAGAGCCGCGCGCAACTGTTCAATGAATTCCACGCGCTGACGGTGGCAGTGGGCAAGGCGCACTGCGGAAAGACGGCGCGGTGTGACGGGTGTCCGCTGGCTGGGGACCTGAAAAGCAGCAGCTTCTAGCTTTTAGCCGTTAGCTGTTAGCCCGCCGTGCCAGTTCGAGGTTTATCGACTTTCGCCTAAGAGCCGGCAGGGAAGGAATCCCGAGATCCGGCCTAAGAGCGAGCAGGCGAATGGTGCAGTCAAAGCTGAAGGCTCCGGGCTGAAAGCTGTAATCTGGTTGAATCATGAGCCCAACTCCGCAGCAACCCCAACT
>CAZVYV010000998.1:0-1244 GCA_964630985.1 uncultured Occallatibacter sp. | reverse complement strand
GATCTCTGATCCCTGTTCCCTGACCCCTGCTCTTTGTTCTATCTTCAATGGCATATGGCCGCCACCGAGATTCCCGTTCCCCATCCCGCCGCAGAAGCCGAAGAAATCTATCGCCGCTGGATTCGCTTTCTTGACGAAGAGTTCCTGCGCCATTGCTCCGAAGAGCGCCGCAGCGAAATTGTGCGCGATCAGTTGACGCAGATTTATCTCGGCCGGCCCCACGGCGGCAAACTCAATCTCACCCTCACGTCAGAGCTGCCCGGCAACGTCGTCAATCTTTCTCTCGATCCGATGAACGTCACGCTGGAAGCCGAGCACTTCCCTGAGGTCGATCGCGAGCGATTCGCGCGGCGCAAACCATTGCTGTGGTTCTGGCAGATGTTCGACCGCTCGCCGCTGGGCCTCAACCACTGGCTCGGTCTGCGTTTTCGCTGTATGTTGGGCCGCCACATCTTTGAGTATCTCGGCTCCGGCGTCAAGATTTATCACGGTGTCGACCTCACCTACGGCTACAACCTCTCCATCGGCGACGGAGCCGTCATCCGCCAGCGCGCCCTCATCAACGATCGTGGCGGCATCAAAATCGGCAAGAACGCCATCATCGGCTCCTACACGCGCATCTATTCGTTCTGGCACGATGCCGCGGATTACGAAAAGATCCGCCTTCAGCCCACCGTCATCGGCGACGGCGCCCACATCGCCAGCCACGCCATTGTGCTCGCCGGCCAAAATGTTGCGCCCGGCGCATCCGTTGGCTCCTTCCCGGCCGACTCCGCCTGAATCCTGTCGCACCAGCGGCCAGATCAACCCCTGTGCCCGCGCGCACAGATCATTGGCGGCTGCGCTTTGCTACACTCCCTCCGCAGCCCTCCTCATGCTTTTCAAGGCTCTTAGTGCGGCCGTGTACGGTATCGACGCCAACCTCATTGAGGTTGAGGTCGACTATAGCGGCGTGGTCATGAATGAAGATCACTTCCACACCGTCGGCCTGCCCGACGCCGCCGTTCGCGAAAGCCGCGACCGCGTCCGCGCCGCCATCAAGAACTCCGGTTACACCATCCCGCCTACCTTCATCACCATCAACCTCGCGCCCGCCGATCTCAAGAAGGAAGGCTCGGGCTTCGATCTGCCCATCGCCGTCAGCATTCTTGGGGCCTACGGCGCTTTGCACTCCAACGACCTCAGCCGTTTTCTCATGGTCGGCGAGCTCGGCCTCGACGGCGGCGTGCGTCCCATCCCCGGCA
>CAZVYV010000997.1:0-1249 GCA_964630985.1 uncultured Occallatibacter sp. | reverse complement strand
ACAACGGCGAGGCCGTCCTCAGCGGCAACCTGCGCGAGATCAAGGGCCGCTACGAGCGCAATCGCGTCATCGTCGAGTTCGAGGGCAGCGCCGATTTCCTCAAGTCCGATGAGATCGCCTCGGCCAACAACTACTCAGGCCACGCCGAAATTACCCTCAAGCCCCGCGGCGACGCGCAAAAGCTCCTTCACCTCGCTGCTTCCATGGCCGCCATTTACCGCTTCGAGCTCGTCGAGCCTTCACTCGAGGAAATCTTCATCCAGACCGTGGGAGGCAAGGCCAATGCGTAATATGCTTCTCGTTGCCCGCCGCGAATACCTCGAACAGATTCGCGGCCGCGCCTTCCGCATCTCCACCATCCTCGTTCCCGCGCTTATCCTTTTTCTTCTCGGCGTCAGTTCCTTCACAGGTCGCAAGCTCGCCGGCGGCCGCCACATCGCCATCGCCGCCGACAGCGCCTCGCTCGCCGCCGACATCCGCGCCAACCTTCTCGCCGACAAAGGCGCCCATTACACGGTCGACACCATCGCGCCCTTCACTGCTCAGGATCGCGCCGATCTTCAGTCCCGCCTCGAAAACAAATCCATCGACGGCCTTGTCATCATCGATAATTCCGCCTCCGCATCGCCCAGCGTCACTTACGAATCGCAATCTTCAGCCGACCTCCTCGATACCTCGCGCCTCACCGAGGCCATCAACGCCGGCTTCCTCAACCTCCGTCTCGCCCAGCAGGGCATTTCCAGTTTCCAGGTCCACTCCCTCGTACAATCCGTTCCCCTTGAAACTCTCCAGGTTTCTTCCAGCGGAAAAACCGGCAAGAGCCAGGGCATGGCGCCCTTTTACGCATCCATGTTGATGACCTTTCTCATGACCATGCCCATCCTTCTTTACGGCATGGACATGGCCCGTTCCGTCATCGAAGAAAAAGGTTCGCGCATCTTTGAGGTCATGCTCGCCGTCGCCCGTCCTGAAGATCTGCTCGCCGGCAAACTCCTCGGGGTCGGCGCCGTCGGCCTCACCCAAATCGCCATCTGGATCGCCGCCGCCGTTCTTCTCTCCGGCTCAGCCTTGGCCGCGCCCATACTCAGCGGCCAAATGAAAATTCACTTCAGCGTTCTTGAGGCCGTCCTCTTCCCCATCTACTTCATCCTCGGTTTCTTCCTTTACAGCGCCTTCTTTTCCGGCCTCGCCGCAACCTGCGAAACCGCGCAGGACCTCCAGATGTACATCACCCTCGCCGTCATTCCCA
>CAZVYV010000996.1:0-1249 GCA_964630985.1 uncultured Occallatibacter sp. | reverse complement strand
GTGACCGTGGCCGATCGGGCAGTGGAGAAGCTGATCAAGACCCGATTGCGTGAAGAGTTCCCCGATCACGGCGTCTACGGCGAAGAGGGTACGCGCGAGCGGATGGAAGGCGAATTCCGCTGGTACGTTGACCCGCTCGATGGGACCACGAACTTTGCTCACGGATTTCCGCAGTTCTGCGTATCGATGGGCCTGGAGCACCGGTCGCCGGGAACAAAAGCCGGCGAAGATGGGACTCTGGAGGCCGGCGTGATTTACGATCCGCTGCGCGATGAAATGTTCACAGCGGAACGCGGGCAGGGCGCACAATTAAATGGGAAACCAGCGAGAGTTTCACGCACGCCGGAGCTGGCCGAGGCGCTGCTGTCGACCGGGTTCCCTAGCCGCAAGCGCCACGCGAGCCCCAACATTCATTTTTACCAGGAGTTCACATTGCGCTCGCACGGAGTCAGGCGAGCTGGTTCCGCGGCGCTCGATCTGGCGTATGTGGCCTGCGGACGCATGGACGCCTTCTGGGAGTTCAATCTCAATCCATGGGATACGGCAGCCGGAATCCTGCTGATTGAAGAAGCCGGCGGGCGGGTAACGGACTTCGCGGGTAGGCGGTTTCAATTGAAGAGCGAAGAGATTCTGGCTTCGAACGGATTGATTCACGAAGAGCTGATCGGGCTCTTTGGAGACATGTTCGCAGGACGGAATCTGACGCCGATTCCTACGCCGGAAGAATTTGCGAAGGCGCGGGCGGAACGAGCGAAAAGCGGCGGCAATTGAGGCTGGCGGCCTTTCCCGCATGGCAAAACGCCGACGAAACAGTGGAAGTCAGGCCGCGGGGCCGTATGCTACTATCAGCGTCGTAAAGATCAGTGCGGATCGCGAGCGCGAGGCCGCGGGAACCCACGGAGAGAGCAGAGATGGCATACGTGATTGCAGAACCCTGTATCGGCACCAAGGACAGCGCCTGTGTGGACGCCTGTCCAGTCGATTGCATCCACCCCAAGAAGGATGAAGCCGGCTATGCCGAATCCGATCAGCTTTTCATCGACCCGGTCGAGTGCATCGATTGTGGCGCGTGCGTGCCGGTTTGCCCGGTCTCGGCGATCTTTGCGCAAGACGACCTGCCGGAGAAGTGGGCGCACTTTACCGAGAAGAACGCCGCGCACTTCGGCCGATAAACAGCTGGGCAGCTGCCCATAAAAAGATCTCAGAACGCGCATCCCGCTTGGCGGAATGCGCGTTTGTGTTTGCGGCG
>CAZVYV010000995.1:0-1249 GCA_964630985.1 uncultured Occallatibacter sp. | reverse complement strand
CGCGCCTCGCGCGCCGGAGTGCAGTTGTGGCTCAATTCCTCGACCGCCTTGCGGTACATCCCACAATGGATGCACTCGCCTGATTTCGAGTATTCGTGCGCCGTCGATGGCTTGCCGCGCTGACTCATGCTGCTCCCTAGTTGTAGTTAAAGTCGAAATCAATGAACACGCCGAACAATTCCGCCGTTCCCCCACTCGCCGTTGTCACGTCCCACTCGATAACGAACTCGGCAAACTTCGTTACCTGCATGACTGCGGGAACTGCGAGGTTGATCGGAGTGATGTACGGCTGCGCGTTGGTAGCCGTGGCAAGGCCGTTAGCGCCATTGGTGATGAGGCTCGTCACTGTCGGCGCGGTAATGTTGGCGAAGACTGTCTTGGTTAGCCCGATGGTGTTTGTGGTCAATGCCGCACCCGCAACCGAGTAAACCGGATAGATGGCACGAACCGCCAGCCCCTTGGGCCGCGGTGCGGTGACAGGAACGAGCGAGTTGACCCCCGTATACGGCGGTGCCCCCGTCACGCCGGCCGGGGTCGTGAAGATGCCCTGCGAGATCACAGACCCGGATGCCAGCGTTGCGGTAATGGCGCTGACCGTGATGTGGGTAGCATCAGGAATCGCGGTGATGAATGTCTGCTGCGTCCCTGCCATGACCGGCTGGCCTACCGTAAACCCGGTACTGGTCCCGACTGCGATGTTGACATTCGATCCAACTGCGGCCGAGGCAGTGGTGAGCGTCTGATAACCGCCAACCGCGCGGCCCTGGGCTCCATAGACGAGGCCCCCAGGCCCCGCCCCGAATTGCTCCTGAAGCCAATCTTGCACGCCATAGCGGAACAGCAACGCCGTCAGCGGAATCGCCAGAATGCAGGTGGCGGAGTTTCCAAGATTGAGCGAGAAGCTGCCGGAAGCGTTGCGCGTGGCGGTTGCCGTCCCCGATGTGAGCGTGCCATTCAGTGCGGAGAAGAATGCCTGCCCATCTCCCCGCGCGGTATCGTTGTCGTACCTGCCCTGAGTGCGTGACATTTAGTGCCTCCCACCGCTTACGCGGCACATGGGTGAGTTGAGGCGTTGCTAGTCCTGTTTCGAGGGGGTCAGAATCTCCCGGCTCAGTACCTTGCGATGCGGTTCGTCGATCTTCATCAGCACGTCCCGCATTTCCTGCTCGTAGTCGTACAGCATGAGCTTCGGCTTGCCCACCATGCCATTCGTGTTGTCGTTGCGCCCCATGACCGGCTGCTGGTGGAG
>CAZVYV010000994.1:0-1252 GCA_964630985.1 uncultured Occallatibacter sp. | reverse complement strand
CAAAACCGGCTTGCCAATTGCCCGCAAACGGGCTATTCCCAAGCCATGAATCCTAAGCTTGCCGTAGTTACACTGGTCACGTTGGTTTGGAGCAGTCTCGCCTTCTGCGGCGAGATTCATGACGCGGCTGCGGCAGGCGACTTGGAAAAGGTCAAGGCGTTGCTCACAGCCCATCCTGATTTGATTAACAGCAAAGACACCGACGGTATGACGCCTTTGCATTTCGCGGCGCATAACGGCAACAAGGACATGGTGGAATTTTTGCTGGCCGACAAAGTCAAGGTTAATGCCAAGGCTGGGGGCAGCATCACACCTTTATATTATGCGGCGGAAGGAGGCCATCTGGGCGTGGTGGAATTGCTGCTGGCCAACAAGGCTGAGGTCAATGCCAAGGCCAGCGACGGCAGAACGGCTTTGCACTGGGCGGCGGAACATGGCCACAAGGACATGGCGGAACTGCTGCTGGCCAACAAAGCCGACGTCAATGCCAAGAACGCATTCGGCAGGACGCCTCTGCACGATGCAGCGGAGATGGGTCACGAGGACATGGTGGAATTGCTGCTTGCCAACAAAGCCAATGTCAATGCCAAGGACAAGGCCGGTGGTTTCACGACGCCTTTGCACTGGGCGGCGTGGGAGGGCCACATGGAAATAGCAGCACTGTTGTTGGCCAACAAAGCCGATGCCAATGCCAGGGACAAATACGGGGAGACGCCTTTGCATTATGCGACGACATCGGGCCACCAAGACCTGGCGGAGTTGATTCGCCAGCACGGCGGCCACGAGTAATTCAATCTACATCAGACGTTCTGCCCTTCCCGCCTCGACAATGGCGGATTTTTTCCTAACTTGTCAGGAATGTCTTTGTCGTCTCAAACGCTGCTCATTGCCGGAAGAATGTTCCGCTCGCGCCTGATTCTGGGCACGGGCAAGTTCTCGTCGCCGGAAGCCATGCGCGATGCGCTCGCCGCCAGCGGCGCGGAAATGGTCACCGTCGCCCTGCGCCGCGCCGATTTGTCCGGCCAGCGCGATCCGTTCGCCAACATCCTGGAATTCATTGACCCGAAAAAATACCTGCTCCTGCCCAACACCAGCGGCGCGATGAACGCCGAGGAAGCCGTCCGCCTCGCGCGCCTCGCCACCGCCGCCGGATTGCCCAAATGGGTGAAGCTCGAAATCCATCCCGACCCGCGCTTTCTGCTGCCCGACCCGATTGAAACTTTCAAGGCCGCCGAAATTCTGGTGAAGGAAG
>CAZVYV010000993.1:0-1252 GCA_964630985.1 uncultured Occallatibacter sp. | reverse complement strand
TTGAGAATTCTTCGCATACGCCTGAATCGCCTGTTCTCGTCCAAAATTCCTCTGGAGTCCCGATGTCCTTGGTCTTAATCCATGTCCCAGAGAGATAAGATGCAGCAGCGCGCTTCAAATTATCAATTCCTAGCACTTCACGGATCTTCGCGGCTGCACGCTCATAACTGTCGGCCTTGCCGTCGAAGTAGTACCCGCTGCGGTCGTGCTGGACAAAATTGTTGATGTCTTGAAAGGTGTCTGCCTTCTTCTCTTCCCGATTGGCACGACGATGGTTCTCCTTCGCCCGCATTTCGAAATGCTTAGCCAACTTCTCCAGTTTAACTTCCAGTTCTGCAGTGCAGGGCGTGATGGGTACACCTCCGAACATCAAGGGCTTCGGCACCGATTCCCCGTACCACCAAGTTGAACTACCTTTTGGTACCAGAGCCTTGAGAGCCTCGTTCTGCCTCTTCAGGTTGGCGATCTCTCGGTCACGGAATGCAATGGCATTAGCTGCAATCTGAGCCACAGTATAGAGATTCTCATCCTTCCACTCACGTTTCAGTACTGACTTCAGAGGGGCGGCTATGATTCTCTCATAGTTGCGGAAAGAGACTTCCACTGCCGCTCTTGGGTCAAGTACGGGTGACCCCGTGACCATCCTATCAATTAGTTCCTGTTTCATCTGAGTCTCCTTTGAGGTAGGTAGCATTAGTGGTGAGGATTTCTCGGAGCTTCACAGCTGCGTGTGTGTAGCTGGAGGCTTTCCCGGCGAAGTAATAGCCACTATAGTCATTCCCGTGGTTTTCTTTATACCTGTGGTTCTCCTCCGCGCGCGTTTCGAAATACTTAGCTAGCTTTTCTAAACGCACCTCCAGTTCTGCAGTGCAGGGCGTGTTGCATTCCGACACTTGGAATGTCAGGGGCTTTCCTTCTTTCAGCAGGTCATACCTTGTTCTCATCTGAGTCTCCTTTGGGTAACCCTAGTCTTCCAAGCACTGCTTGGGCTTCTTTAATTTCTTCTTCATTCTGCACGTCCCCCACTTTGGTTTGCTCTGTGCATTTGCTGCACGGTTCATCATCTATGATGACAGTTTTTCTATGGCTGTCATTCTGCGGATTACTTTGGTCGATATACTCTCTACACCTAGGGCAATACCTCAGCCAACCCTCGGGGTAAAGCTTAGCGAGTTGGTGCATCAAAAATCTCCTTTAGCCACTTGGAATACACGCAGGCCGCGCGCTCGATACATATCCACCACCTGCTGTC
>CAZVYV010000992.1:0-1254 GCA_964630985.1 uncultured Occallatibacter sp. | reverse complement strand
GGGATCTACGATCGCCAAACTGCGGTCGCCCTTCTGCGCCACCAGCAACCGGCCGGTCTGCGCTTGCGCTGCGGCGACAGCCAGCAGCGACACAGCCGCCAATCCAAACCATGAAAAAAACTTCAAAGAGTGCCTCCCTCAACGACCGAATCAATGGAATCTGAATCTGTGCGAGAGCTTCGCAGTTCAGCTCCGCGCACTCCACGGATCATACGTCCCCACGCTCCAGGTGTGCCCTTCAGGATCGCTCACCGCAAACTCGCGGCTGCCGTAGTCCATGTTCTGCAAAGGCCTCACAATTGTTGCACCCGCCGCCTGCGCATGCGCATAAACCGCATCCGCATCGGGAACCACGATATACGTGCTGCTCGTCTCCGCGCCACCCAACTCTCCGGGCGCCTTGAATCTGCGGCCGTGCTCGTCGTCTTTCATTGAGCCGAGCATAATCATTCCACCGCCCAGCGCAAGCTCGGCGTGATTGATCTCTCCGCCCGCTCCTTCATACACGGCATGACGCGTAAATCCAAGCACGTTGCATAGCCATTCGATAGCCGCAGGAGCGTCGTGGTAGCGAAACGCCGGAATCACGGAACTGCCGGAATCAGCCATGGGGAAGCCTCCGCGCCAAGGTTAGCGTGTACCCGGGCTAACGCGCAATCGCTGTCGAATTGTTTTGTTGGCGGCTCAGATTGAATCTGAATGGGGCATTCAAGGCAGATTAGTGAGGTCCGTAATGCATGATGAGCCAGATGGCCCAGATTCCGAATACGGCCTCGAAAGTTGCTGGAATTGCGATGACGAGAAAGACAATTTGCGCCCACCGTCGCTGAGATCGGCTTGCTCCGACGATCCCTATGAGAGCAGCTGCGGCGAATACAGAAGCCCGTATAATCGCGGCGCGAGCTTCGGGCACGATCAGCATGATTTTTAGATTTTAGCTCCCGTCAGCGATGTGTTTCTACCCCGGCGAATTATCCTTCCTTCATGCCCGTCCCTGCGCGCGACGCGGGTGCCCCATCCTAAACGCGTTCTTTGCGTTTAGGGTGGAAAACCACAATTCCGCGCCATGGAGTATTCTTCGACGCGGCAATCTATGCTTTCCCTCATGCCCACTCGCGACACCCAGCTGGTCCAGATAGTTGACGCGTCGCTCGCCGATGCCGCCCGCCGCGCCGGAGATTTCCTCGCCTGCCGCATTGGCTGCACGCAGTGCTGTCACGGAGCCTTCGCCATCAACGCCCTCGACGCCGCGCG
>CAZVYV010000991.1:0-1257 GCA_964630985.1 uncultured Occallatibacter sp. | reverse complement strand
GAGGACGCACCGGAGGCGGTGACGCCTGAGCCGCCCGCCCCGCCGGTCCCGGCGGTCAAGCCCCCGGCGACCGGCCCGGCCGCACCCGTGCCGCCCATCCCGGGCACAACCGACCGCGGAACCCTCACACCGCCGTAACCCCGCACAACCCCCGGCCCCCGCCATAGGCGACGGGGCTTTTTCTATGCCCAGAAGGAGCCACCCGTGGCCACGCAGACCCTCACCCCCACCCAGGACGTCCCCGACGGTGCCGGACTGAACATCACCGCCCTCCTCGCCACCCCCACCGGGACGACGCTGCTGTTCACCAACACCGGCAAGGAACGTCTCATCGTCGCCGCCGGGGCCTCCGCGGAAACGGTGATTGTGAACGTCGGCGCCCTCGTCGACGGGCAGGCTGTCACCAACTTCCCCGCCGTGACCATGACATCGACGGACCTGTACCAGTTCGGGCCGTTCCACTCGGTGCTGGACAACACCGGGACCAACCAGATCCAGGTCACCCTGTCGACGATCACCGCGATCACCGTGACCCTGCTCCAGGGCGTCGGCGTCTTCTAGGCCGACCCGTTTTAACGCGGCCCCTCGCCTCATGGTGCGGGGCTTTTTTCATGCCAACGTAAGGCCCAGAAAGGGACAATCGTGGCCATAACCCCCCAAAACGTTCTAATGGGCCCAGCGACTGTCTACTGGGCACCGTTCGGCACCACCGAGCCGGCTTACAGCACGATCACGAGCCCGCCCGGCGCCGCGTGGACCGACGTCGGCGCGACTGCGGACGGCTCGTCGGTGCTGCTCGAGGTCGAGCACACGATGACCGACATCAGCGCCGAGCAGCTGGTGGACCCGATCGGCTCGCGGCTGTCCAAGCGGGTCATCCAGGTCACGTGCGCGCTCGAGGAGGGCACGCTTCAGAACCTGCAGCTCGCGATGAACCAGCTGCTCACGATCTCGCCCGGGACCGGATATACGGTCGCGGACCCAATTACAACCCTCGCGTCCAGCCAGCCGACCTACACCGCGCTGATGATCGACGGGTGGGCGCCGACGACGGGCACCACGGAGAGTTCGTGCAAGCGGCGGATGATCGTCCGCAAGTGCCTCTCCTCGTCCAAGGTGGACCTTGAGTACGAGAAGACCAAGCCTGTCCTATTTAACACGACTTGGACGGGTTTCTACGTCTCAAGTAGTGTGAGCCCGTTCGAAATTGTCGACCAGACCACCTGAGTTTGTTGGTTTACCCTGTCAGCCCTCGCC
>CAZVYV010000990.1:0-1257 GCA_964630985.1 uncultured Occallatibacter sp. | reverse complement strand
TCAGGGTTGCGAAGATTTCGGCGAGGCCGGTTTCGATTGGGTAGGTGTCTTTCATGCTGAAAGGACGAGCGTTGGCGAGGTCGAGGAGTTGGGACTTGGTTGTTCTGATTTGTCGGCGGCCTCCATTGTTTTCGAATGCTACTACGTTGTTCCAGTAACGTGGGATGGTGGGTGAGAGTGCGGAACCTACCGAGACGGGGTAGCCTTTTTTCGTCCCGTCCGGGTTTTCGATGTACCGGATATGGGAGATGACAATGACGTTGGTTCGGAAGGTTTCGGAAGTGAGGAGGGCCAAGACGTTTTCTATGGCATTCTGCGCATCTTTATAAACAGCACGGACATCATATTTTCCATTTGAACCTCTAGGAACAAGAGGTTCTCTGAAGTCAAAGGCAGCATCGGACAAGAAGGTGAGAGAGTCAATGACAAGGATACAATCGGCTCCCCAAGTTGCTGGGTCTCCAAGATCAATGTCTTCGTATTTCCATCGGTCAAGCATTTTAAGCGCCTGCACGAAAGCTCTTGGGGTTCCGTTGATAACGGATCCGGTTTCGGTTGCTTTGCGGTCATCGCGAAGGGTCCTAAATTCGACGTTGCCAATTTTATCTGGACAGTCCCGAAGGACGAATTGCTTGAGCACGTCTAAGCCGTTATCGAGGTCGAGGATGCGGAGTTTGTAGCCAGCGCTGACCAAAGATGTCAGCGCTCCCGTCTTTCCTGATTTCGAGTCTCCTTCTATCAGTAATTTCGTGAATGAGGCGGATTGGTGGTCGGAGAGGGAGGGCATCAGGGATAAAACTCCGGGTCTGTGGCTTGTTTGAGTTCTAGTTGGAGAGTTTGGAAACGTTTGATTAGTTCTTCAAACTGAGTGATGGCCCTGGGCGGAAAGTGACGATAAACTTCTCGGCGGAGGGATTCGATTAAGTCTTTGTCGGACATTTAGCATCCTTGTCACGCAAGAAGATTTCTTGTAGTGCCGATGCGCGAGTTGCTGGTGAAGCAGCCCAATAAGCATTGAGGATTCGACGACGATAAGCCTCGGAGAGGAGAATATCAATACGCCGGGTGGTTTCGTCTATCGTGGGATCAACGGATTCCATATTGGGCCTTTCACGAAATTAGCTTCCAAGAACTTCTGTCGGACACTCGGGCTCTTCGAGCAGATTTCCCTGAACCTGCACCCACCAAACTTATCGCAGGCCGTGTCATTCATCGGCCAATGACCCGCAATAGCATAAGACTCTGCCATAGAAAGCC
>CAZVYV010000989.1:0-1259 GCA_964630985.1 uncultured Occallatibacter sp. | reverse complement strand
TGGTGGTGACATCTGAATTTGTGTTGCGTTGCCTGCTCCCCCTACGACCTTCTTCTCGCTTGGGTCTGAGCCGGGGTATTGTGCGTAGGAGCGCAGATAATAACTTGTGGGCAACCCGCTGGTCATGTTAAGCGTGCTACTGTACGTTGGTAACGAAAGAAATCCTGTGCGCCCCGCTCCATGCGCTATGACATGTGGTTGGGTAAAGTTTGGGTTAGTATCCACTTCTGAAAAATACTGGATATTCTTGTCTACGCTTTGCGTATGGTTGATGGTCCAGTGCAAAATCTCCGAGGGGCACGTAATCAGGTTCCCCACTTGGGTACCTTGTACGTTCACATCGTTGATAGGAGGGGGTGGGCTAAGTTTTCCTACAGAAGAAACCCCTGCATTCCTAGCTAAGGTGTTAACAGCGTCCACCATGCGTCTTAGCATGCTGCCAAGATAGGTGTCTTTTTGTTCCAAGTACGGAAGTTCTCTGCCATACTCAAGCTGCCCGTTCTCTCCTTGCGCCATGTGTATTCTCCCTCTTGTTTATCATACGTTGATACCAACTGTCCGGCCCCACACAAACCTCACATCTGCACTTGTACTTTTGGTAGGCTGTGCCTGTTCCGTGATGCCACGGTTTAGCTTTTGTATTAGATTCCCTGATCTTTTGGTTGTGCTCTTCGGAATGAGGGTGACCAAAATTTGCATTGGCAGGGCCTGTTAGCTTTTTACTAAGAAGTTGTTTAGTCTCCTCAGTATGCTTAGCGTGTTTTCTGCCTTTTCTGTTTCTTTTGGCGGTGTGCTCAGGGGATTGTTTTTTGCCCAGTTTAGCTTGACGCATTTTTTCTACAGCTTCAGTGGGCATTTTCAACCCTAGAGTAGTTCTTCCACCACCATCTGACAGATTGTAGCCCTTGGGTGACTTAGTACCAAGAAAGGAAATGTAGAACATTTCTACAAAATCCATCTCTTCTTTAGTTTCGCATTCATGCAGCACTTCCAGAGAGAAACTATCTGGTCCGTGCTTTTTTACTGCTTTGCTAAAAAGAGTGGTTGCCGAAGGAGTTTTGTGCTCGGACCACCTAGTTCCCAACGTTTTAACTGTTTGCCCAACGTACTGTTTACCGTTGTCTTTGCAAACTGCCAAATAGATTATGCCTTTCATTAAACCTCCAGTAAAGGTGAGAAGGGAGGTGTTACTGGCACCTCCCTACTCTAGCCCGTAGCCGCTAAGCCACGAGATTTCTTACTAACTTCAGTATACCACA
>CAZVYV010000988.1:0-1261 GCA_964630985.1 uncultured Occallatibacter sp. | reverse complement strand
CCTTGGCGATGGCCTGGTAGACGACTTTGGCGTCTTCGGCCATGTGCAGCGAAAGAGGCTCGTTGGTCAGGGGGCGGAGCTCGGCTGGCGCTTCAACCCGATCCAGCTCCTGTTCTTCGCCGGTCGGCTGAGGCAAGCCGATTTCGGACGCCGGCGCGCTGGCACCTTGCCGCTGGCGCACACGGGCAATCTCCTGCTGCGCGGCCTCGTTGCCGGGGTCGATTTCAGCGGCATGAAGGAACTCAGAAAGCGCGCCCTGAATGTCGCCCGCCTGGAGCAGCTTGCGGCCCTTGGTGATGTGCGCCGATGAAGCCGTGGTGCGAATGCGCGCGAGGGAGATTTGGAAACGAGCGTCTTTGGGGTCGCGATTGTAGGCCTTCTGGTAGAGATTGAAGGCCGTGTCGTAGTCGTCGCGGGCCTCCGCGGCCTGGGCTTGCTTGAAGTCCGAGTTTGCGGATTCCGCATAAAGGTGGGCCGCGCAAACACCGGGACCAGCCGCAGCGCAAGAAATTGCAAGCGCGAGGAACCATCGCGAGGCCATGGCTCGAACGGCGGCTTGTTGAAGGGTGCGATCGCGATTCATACGACTCCAAAAAACGGCAAGAAGGGAACAGGCCGGGGACCTAGGTTGGCGCGCGGCGGCAAGCCTTTGAGGACCGCAGCGGACGTCCGGATGCGATTCATTTTGCCGGACTTCCCCGAAAAAACGCTCCCTCATTCTAGCAAAGCTCCGTTACAGCCCATCGGAAGCAGCCTGAAGGCGCACCGATGCTACGATGAGAATTCAAGGACGCCTGCCCATGGCTCGCCAAACCAGTCACGTTATCGCCGCGAAAGGGACTCCGGCGGCCAAAAACCCGGCGAAACCCCGCGATCCCGTGGCCAGCGGGCAGCGCGACGCGGCGCACAACCGTGCGGCCAGCCACAACTATTTTTTGTTGGAGAAATTCGAGGCCGGCGTGGCGCTGCGCGGGACCGAGGTCAAGTCCATCCGCCAGGGCAATGCCAACCTGAAGGACTCCTACGGGCTGATCAAGGATGGCGAAGCATTTCTCTTGAACATGCATATCGGGCCGTACTCCCACGGCAACATCGCCAACCACGAAGAAACGCGCACACGGAAACTGCTTCTGCACCGCGAAGAGGTCCGCAAGCTACTCTCCAAGACGCAGATCAAGGGACATACGCTCATTCCGACGCGGCTGTACTTCCGCAATGGACGGGTGAAGTGCGAGTTGGCGGTGGCCAAGGGCAAGCAGGA
>CAZVYV010000987.1:0-1265 GCA_964630985.1 uncultured Occallatibacter sp. | reverse complement strand
CGCACCCGAACGGCAAGCTGCTCCACAGCTTCCGCATCATCCCCGACCGCGGCACCTGGCTCGAGGTCCAGTTCGACAACAACGACCTGCTCTACGTCTACCTCGACCGCCGCAGGCGCCGCCGCAAATTCCTGATCACGACGCTGCTCAGGTCGATCGGCTACTCGAGCGACATCGATATCCTCAACCTGTTCTACGAGATCAAGGACCTCAAGGTCTCGAAGGCCCTCGACCTGGAGAACGTCTCGACGCTCGTCCTCGTGGAGGACGCCATCGACGCCCAGAAGGGCGTCGTCCTCGCGCGCGCCTTCGAGCCGCTGACAAAGCAGATCGTCCGCACCTTCGAGAAGCACGACATCGCCTCCATCCGCGTCATCGACACGGCGGTGGACGAGGGCGCGCTGATCCGCGCGCTCAAGAAGGACCCCACCCGCAACGAGGAGGAGGCCCTGAAGGAGATCTACAAGCGCCTGCGCCCGGGCGAGCCCCCGACGACCGCCAACGCCAAGGCGCTCCTCAAGCGGCTCTTCTTCGACCCGAAGCGCTACGACCTCGGCCGCGTCGGCCGCTACAAGGTCAACCAGAAGCTGGGCCTCAAGGCCGAGCTGGAGCAGCGCATCCTCGAGAGCGCCGACATCGTCGCGGCGACCAAGTACCTCGTGCGCCTGCGCAAGGGCGAGGGCGTCGTCGACGACATCGACCACCTGGGCAGCCGCCGCGTCCGCACGGTGGGCGAGCTCCTCGCCAACCAGTGCCGCGTGGGCCTCGCCCGCACGGAGCGCCTGGTGCGCGAGAGGATGACGATGTACGACCAGAGCGTCGACTCGATCACCCCCCAGAAGCTCATCAACCCGAAGGCCTTGACGACGGTCATCCGCGACTTCTTCGCCCGCAGCCAGCTCTCGCAGTTCATGGACCAGATCAACCCGCTGGCGGAGGTGACGCACAAGCGCCGCCTCTCGGCACTCGGGCCCGGGGGCCTAAACCGCGAGCGCGCGGGCTTCGAGGTGCGCGACGTCCATCCGTCCCACTACGGGCGCATCTGCCCAATCGAGACGCCCGAGGGCCCGAACATCGGCCTCATCAACTCGCTGTCGACCTACGCCCGCGTGAACGAGTTCGGCTTCATCGAGACCCCGTACCGCACGGTCAAGGACGGCCGCGCGACGGACAAGATCGACTACCTGACGGCGGACCAGGAGGAGGCCCGGGTCATCGCCCAGGCCAACTCCGAGATCGACGACAAGGGCCACTTCATCGGCAAG
>CAZVYV010000986.1:0-1265 GCA_964630985.1 uncultured Occallatibacter sp. | reverse complement strand
ACATATATTGGACAATTGCCGTATAATACGGTTGTTATAAATACGCCTGTGTCGGTTGGGGGAGTGACGTTATTTGGCGCGTATCAGGTAAACGAGAATACGGGGTCTAACAGCTACAATATCGCGGCGGCTATCCCGGCGACATCAACGGTGACGAATGGCGGCGCCGTCGCCACGTTCATGACGGTTTCCGGCAGTCCGCAGATCACCGTTACTCTCGCTAATCACACATATGTCGTTGGGCAAGACGCCGCTTTTCCGATCGCCACCTCGGGCGGAGGTGTCACAATCCTTGGCCAGTATGTCGTAACGTCTGTTCCGTCGTCATCGACATTCACGATCAACGCTTCGAATTTGGCCACGTCGTCGGCCACGTTCCCGATGAATGGCGGCAATCTAGGGCTAACCTATTGGGTGACGGCGGGTCCGAGCATTCAGGGAAGCGGCTACGGCATCGGAGGATATGGGCTTTACGGTTATGGCTTCGGAACCGGAACATCATACACTCCGGGAACGCCAATCACGGCGACGGATTGGTTCTTGGATAATTGGGGCGAGATACTGCTTTCCTGCCCGGTCGGTGGGCCGATCTTCACATGGTCGATTGATAGTGGGTTCGGTAACGCCACCATTATCCCAACGGCGCCGCTCGCCAATGCTGGCATGTTCGTGGCGATGCCGCAACAGCAGGTCATGGCGTGGGGATCGACCGATAACGGCATTCAAGATCCTCTGTTAATTGAATGGTCGGACGCGGGAGATTTCACCCAATGGACTCCCGCGACGACCAATCAGGCCGGTAACTATCGGATTCCCACGGGGAGCCAAATCGTTAGAGGTCTGCAGGGTCCGAACCAGTGTTACTGGTTCACCGACGTTGACCTATATGTCTCACAATACATCGGATACCCGTTCATCTGGGGGTTTAACAAGGTCGCCACGGGATGCGGGCTGATCGCGCCAAAGGCCGCCGTCGTTCTCGGATCGTCGGTCTTTTGGATGAGCCAGAAACAGTTCTTTGTTTCGGCCGCCGGTGGGGCTCCTCAGCCGATACCTTGCTCGGTCTGGGACGTGGTGTTCCAAAATCTGAATCTGGCCTATGTGAACAATATTAGAGCCGCGTCGAATGCTCAATTTAATGAAATAGCGTGGTATTTTCCATCGTCCGCATCGACTTCTGGCGAAAATGACACCTATGTCGTCTATAATGCGCTCTATAACGAATGGGACTTTGGCAGTCTGAACCGAAGTTCATGGATAGATCA
>CAZVYV010000985.1:0-1265 GCA_964630985.1 uncultured Occallatibacter sp. | reverse complement strand
GACAACTCCATTTCCGGCCGGCTTGGGAACATGTGGGACAAGGCCACGCCTGGCGGCCCGCTCTGGATGATCAAGCAGGCCGTCGAGGGTGCGAAGGGCGTCGTGCAGGCCTCCGCTGCGGCAGAGCAACCCATCGGCGCGACCGAGAATGAGGCGGATGCCTTCAACCGTGCTCAGGGCCGCGAACAGGCGCCGGGCTATGCCATGCAGGCGGCGCAAGTCCTCACCCCTGGAGCTCCGGGGGGAACGGGAGGGATTTTTGCGGCTCCGATCAAGGCGGCGGAGGAACTTATTGCGCCAGCCGCAGCTGCCAATAGAAGCGCCGCGGGGGAATTCGGCATCAACCTTTCCAAGGGGCAGTCGACGCAGGATCTGGACCGCATCCGCTATGAGGACATGGCGGCCCGCGGTGCCTACGGGAAGGAAGCGCAGGACCGGGCGGCCGCATTTTTCCAGAAGCAATTCGAGGACAGCCAAGCGGCTGGGCAAGCGGTTGGCCAGCAGACCGCGAGGGCCGCTCCCGCCGTCGATGATCCGGGAGAGGCAGCTGGCGTCGTCAATGCGGATGTTTCGGATCGAGCCGCCAGCGCGAGGGAGTTTCAGACCGACGCCGAACGCCAAGCCGCGCAAGAGGCCGAATCGCAGCGCGGGATTGTCTCGGATCAGGGCCGGGCGATATCGGATGCCATCCGCGGACCTGCGCAACCGATCGAAAATCCGCGCGAGGCCGGCGAAGTCGTAGGGCAGAACGTGCGGGACGCCGCAGCGGCCAACCGGCAGGAATTCAGAAACCGATATCAAGAGGTTGCGCAACTGCCGGGAGAGTTCCGCGCCGATGCGGTGCAGGGCTTGGGCACTCGGGTCCGAAATGATCTCACATTCCAAGCCAATCCCGTCATTATCGACGACCAACTGACGCCGGCCGCTTCACGGGCAATCCAGGCGCTGGACGAAATGTCCATCCCGCGAATTCAGAACCGTGCCAGCGCTTACGATGAGCCAAACCCCGAGGAAATAGCAGGTGTCAACCTGCAAGGCATCGACCAGATGCGGAAGAAACTGGTGGCGTATTATCAGGCCGCCCGTGCCAATCCGACCGACGCCCGCGCGGTGCAGGGCATCATTCATGCGTTCGACGGTCAGATCGAGCGGGCCATCACAGAGGGCCTGTTCTCTGGCGATCCGCGCGCACTGGCGGCGCTGCAGGAAGCCCGCGCGTCCTATTCCCGATATCGCCAGACCTTCTCGCCGCAGGGCGCCGGGGA
>CAZVYV010000984.1:0-1269 GCA_964630985.1 uncultured Occallatibacter sp. | reverse complement strand
ATGATATCTTTTACCATATCGCGGTTAGTGGATGAGATATCATACTATGTCAAGATTGGCGGGTCAGCGGAGATTCGAACTCCGACCTTAAGGATTAAGAAGCCTCTGCTCTACCGTTGATGCTACTGACCCGTATATTGGTGGATCCGTGAAGATTCGAACTTCTTGGCGACACGGGTTAAAAAGCCGGCGCAGGTCCAACCTGCTTTACGCTACGGATCCAAACTGGTCCGCAGCGCCGTTTATGACAGTCGCTCATGGTTGTGGTTCCTTTGTTGGTGGTGGCTCTGCCACGTACTGCCCGTGGTTATCACGCCTATCAAGCGCGCGCCTTACTTTTAGACGACAGAGCCTTGATGGTGGAGTCCTACCCGCAAGTATTACTTGCCAGTGTAACTGAGTTGCTGCAGCAACCGAATAGGACAAATGGTAGGTGGTGACGGGAACGATCCGCCGACATCGACCGTGTAAAGATCGCGCTCTACCAACTGAGCTAACCACCCGTGATTTGGTGCGAGAGGCGGGGTACGATCCCGCATGGGTTTCCCCACGAATTTTTAAGATTCGCATGTATACCTGTTCCATCACTCTCGCGTATTGGTGCCCCCAGCAAGATACGATCTTGCACGCCTTGCGGCACTAATTCTTGAAATTAGCGCGTCTGCCAATTCCGCCATAGGGGCTTAAATGGTGCGCGACCGCAGATTCGAACTGCGCCTGTACACGGTCTAAACGTGTTGCCTCCTACCGCTGGGCTAGCCGCGCATTAACTACTTGTAACTGGTTCCCCGTGGCTGAGTTGAACAGCCGTTATCGCTATACCAAAGCGACGTAATAGCCATTATACGAACGGGGAATGAATTGAGCGGGAGGCGTGTTGTTCCAACCCTGTGAATGGCCATCCTAGATGTGGAGCCCGGTAGAGGAATCTAACCCCTGACATCCTCATTACAAGTGAGGCGTTCTGACAACTGAACTAACCGGGCAAATGGTGCCGGAAGCGTGGATCAAACACGCGACCTATGCTTTACGAGAGCATCGCTCTGTCAACTGAGCTATTCCGGCGAACGAGTAGGCGCGGATTATGGCGCCTCGTTATTTCCCGTAATGCATAAAGGGTATCCTCAGAATTTAGACGATGGCCCGTAGGCCAGCGGGGCTTGATACCCGCATCTCCCCTAGCTCGTGTGAGCCTACCTTACGGCTCTCGTTCTCTAATCGTGCTCATATTCCTGCACGTCAAACCCATCCTTATTGGCGATTACTCGT
>CAZVYV010000983.1:0-1270 GCA_964630985.1 uncultured Occallatibacter sp. | reverse complement strand
CGGCGAGGCCATCAAGATCAAGGCCAAGACCGTGGTGAAGTTCCGCGTGGCAAAGGCCGCGAAGGACGTCATCGCACCACCGAAGAAGTAATTCCTCCCTCGGGACTGTAAGGAGAAAGGGGAGAGCCCCGCGCTCTCCCTTTTTATTTTTGGGCTGCTTGAATCGAGATCGGAATTTATTCGCACTCCGCGGGCCTGCCGGCTCATCCAATGAGCTATGACAACGGCTCCGGCTCTCGCTGAAAAAATAGCTGTCGCTCCGTCGCGCGGCTCATCGATTCTCTTCCTTCTGCGACTTGAAGGGCTGGTTGTGGCTGTTGCTACCGCTGTGCTCTTTGCGCGCGCAGGCGCGAGTTGGTGGCTCTTCGCGCTGTGGCTTGCGCCGGACCTGTCGATGCTCGGTTATTTGGCCGGTGCGTGCCAGGGCGCGCGAATCTACAACGCATTCCACACGTATGTCGGGCCGGGAGTGCTGGCACTTTGCTCGCTGATGCCGGGAGCGCACACCGCGCTGCCGCTGGCGCTCATTTGGGCAAATCACATTGGCGTCGACCGGCTGCTGGGCTACGGCCTTAAATATGGCAACGGCTTCGCGTTCACGCATCTGAGCCGCTTGGGAAAGCAGCGAGCCTGACTAGGCCTCGCTCGGATTGGCTTCGTCCGCTTTGGATTTTCTGCCCGGCACGAGCGCGCGAACGATTAGCCAAACTCCAAATGCGATCAGAATCGATCGCGGCCAGTTGAGATGGAACGGCCACCACGCGACGACGAAAGCCGCTGCGCTCGCCAATGTTGGGATCCATGCTTTCATCAGGCCGCGAGCCAGGAGCGAAGCCAGGAAGCTCCAGAAAATCCCCTCCAGCATGAGCTGCTGTTGCTGGCTGTAAAACCAGGCGAGAACGGCCATGGTAAGAAACACGCCGATGGGCATGACCTCAGTGGCGATGGCGATCAGCCAGTGGGGCTTATTCCCGGCAGGCGGCAGGCCGCTCCGCAAGCGAGGGACCAGCCGAGGCACCGAGCGCAAGTATTCAGCATAGGGCTCGCCAAGTTGCTTGCCGAGAAACGCTTCTTCTCCAAGAATCAGGCGCACATAAAAGATCGTGATCAGCACGATGGTAAACAGCGCGCCCGAGGGCGTCATGAGCAGCGTAACGGCGAGCATCATGAACCAGCCGCCCAGATAAAGGGGATTGCGCAGGTAGCGGAATGGCCCGTCGGCCATGACCGCTCCGGCCTGCATGTCGCCGTGATGAACCGTGCTGTAACC
>CAZVYV010000982.1:0-1274 GCA_964630985.1 uncultured Occallatibacter sp. | reverse complement strand
ATGACCGCGCATACATTCTTCCCATTCTCAGTGCGGCGCGCCACGTCAATCCCGGCCTGTTCCTCTTCTCCTCTCCGTGGAGCCCGCCGGGATGGATGAAATCGAATGGTTCCATGCTGGGCGGGGCGATGCGCAACCACTACTTCGAGCCCTATGCGCAGTACTTCCTGAAATTCCTCGCGGAGCACAAGGCTGCGGGCGTGCCCATCGACGCCGTCACGATACAAAACGAGGTCGACACCGATCAAGACGGACGCATGCCGGCGTGTTTGTGGGGCCAGGAATACGAGATGGCGTTTGTGAAATCGTATCTGGGCCCGCTGTTCCGCAAGGAAGGCGTGAGCACGAAGATCTGGATCCTCGACCATAACTACAACCTGTGGGGTCGCGCTATCGACGAACTCAGCGATGCCGGTGTGTATGAGTCGGTGGACGGGATTGCCTGGCACGGCTACGGAGGCGACGTGTCGGCGATGACGCGCGTGCATGAGGCGTTCCCGCAGAAGAATGCTTATTGGACCGAAGGCGGGCCCGACATCAATGCGCCTGATTACCAAACCGACTGGGCGCATTGGGCGCAAACCTTCAACGGCATTGCGAACAACTGGGCGCGCTCCATCACGGCATGGAATATCGCGCTTGATGAGCGGGGCAAGCCGAATGTGGGGCCTTTCCCCTGCGGCGGGTTGGTCACCGTCGACAACGCTACACACCAGGTGACGCGCAGCGGGCAGTATTGGGCTTTTGCGCATTTCTCCCGCCACGTGCGGCGGGGAGCCAGAGTCATCGCCGCAAACGGCGTGGGCGATGCTGCGGATGACGCCGCCAGCGGTGTTTCCGCCGCCGCATTCCGCAATCCCGGCGGCAGCATGGTGGCGGTGCTGGCCAATCACGGGCCCCAGAAGCGGATCCAGTTGCTGCTGGGCGCGAACGCGCTCGAGTTGGATCTCGAAGCCGATTCGGTGCATACGCTCGAGTGGCAGTGAGCCGGCCGCACGTTTCTACGCAAGTTTGCCCGTAACGGTTCAGGTTCCCCCGGCGTGACCGCGGAGGGACTGTAACCATCCGCGGGCCATAATGAAATCTGGCGATTGTCACGACCAGGCTCAGGCGTGACGAATCAAGGGAATACCACAAATCGGCCCCTGTTGTGGGACGACGATCCACCCGCTGAGTTGCGCCGCCGGCGCACGCGGGAGGATTTGCCGCTGCAAGGGCATGTCCGCCGCAACGGACCGGGTATGCCTCTGGAGTTCGACGATCCGGACGGCGAC
>CAZVYV010000981.1:0-1275 GCA_964630985.1 uncultured Occallatibacter sp. | reverse complement strand
ACAGCTTGGTGAAAAAGTTCCTATGGAGTCACTTTTTCTCCACAGAGGTTTGGGTTAAGAAGTTTGTATGCGCGGCGACGATAAGCAGCAGGCCTCTATGTTCAGTTACGTGACGATGGAGCAACGGATCCCGTCCGAGCACCCGATGCGTCGGATACGGGCGCTTGCGGATCGGGCGCTTGAGACGATGGACGCGGTCTTTGATGGTCTTTATTCAGAAATGGGCCGTCCGTCGATAGCTCCGGAGCGTTTGCTGCGGGCTCAGTTGTTGATGATTCTTTACTCGATCCGTTCGGAGCGGCAGTTGATGGAGCAGATTGACTTCAACATTTTGTACCGCTGGTTCGTGGGCCTTGAGATGGACGAGGCGGTGTGGGATACGAAGGTGTTCAGCAAGAACCGGGAGCGTCTTATCGGGGGCGAGGCGAGCCGGCAGTTATTGCTTGCGGTGATCGATCAGGCTCGCAGCCAGCAGTTGCTGAGCGAGGAGCACTTCACGGTGGACGGAACCTTGCTGCAGGCCTGGGCCAGTCGTCGCAGCTTTAAGGAGAAGCCTGATCCTCCGGATCGCGGCACCGGAGCGCGAGGCCGCAAGCTGTTGCGCGATACGCATGAATCGACCACGGACCCGGAGGCGCGGCTGTACAGGAAGAGCGGCTCAGCCGCGGTGGTGCCAAGCTATCTGGGCCACGTTATTACGGAGAACCGCAACGGGCTGGTGGTGGCGGCCATGGCCACCGAGGCGGGCAAAGCGGCGGAACGCGATGCGGCGCTGAAGATGCTCAAGGGCCTCCAGCGCGGCAGGCGCATGAGCCTGGGAGCCGACAAGAGTTATCAGGAACAGAGATTCGTGGACAACTTGCGCAGCCAGCAGATCGCACCCCATGTGGCCGAGTACGCACCCAACCCCGCATGGCGCAACTGGCTGACGGAGACCGAGCGCAACGATCCCGGCCTGGCCGTGAGCCAAAAGAAACGCAAGCTAGTGGAGAAGGTATTTGGCTGGATCAAGCAGGACAGGTTGCGGCAAACCAAGCTGCGCGGATTAAAACGAGTCGACTGGCTGTTTCAACTCGCGGCCGCAGCACACAATCTGCTGCGCATGAGTAAACTGATCCCGATTCAGGCCCAGGCCTAAGCAGGGAGAAGTGTCTCTGCGGACTGAAAAATACGCCGCAGAGGCAAGCAATGAGCCCATAAACCGCCCCATCCGGCGGCAAAATCCGCAGCACGGAAACAATGGCGGCGAAACCTAGGAGTTTTTCACCAAGCTGT
>CAZVYV010000980.1:0-1275 GCA_964630985.1 uncultured Occallatibacter sp. | reverse complement strand
AAAGAAACCCGAAGAAAAGTGTTGTAACACTTCCGAATCTCTGATTCCGTCCCAGTCAATCCAGGCCAGTGACCGCTGGAGAGCCTAGTTTCCCGAACCTCCGAACCAATGAACGCATCACGAATTGAAATTGCGGGCACCGTGAGTCCAATCACGGGCAAGCCCCTAACGGTCTTCGCCAAGACGGCGGCGGTCCTCGGTATCCAGCAAGAGCCAACGGGCATGACGGTGGAACTCAAGCACGCGGCGAATCCCGACATCGCTGGCGGATACTGGGAGGCGCGGCCCCCGAAAGGCGCGCGGCTCGTGACGGTCGGTTCCCTCAAGGAAGCCTCGGACGTTTGCCAATCCTTCATCCGCGAGTGGGGGCTGGGAGGCGGCAACTGGACGGGCGGAGCGGTTCGCCGGAACGGCAAGACCGTTGCCCGCATCAGCTATAACGGCCGCGCATGGGAGCCGGGTAACTTTCCAACGAAGGAGATCGCGCTTTCGTGACTGACTCCCCTCCAGTCCGCAAGCAGAGCCGCCGCCAGTCTCTCCACGTGAACAGCCTCCAGGCATTCTGGGAGGGGAGGGAGGAGCTTTTCGGGAAGCGGGAGCAGGCGGTTCTTCAGGCTTTGCGGGCGTTCGGCCCCATGACGGACAGGGAGGTGATGCTGCGGTTAGACTTCGCGGACCCGAACGCGGTGAGGCCGAGGATCACGGGGCTGATCGAGGAGGGGGTTCTGGTGGAGTGCGGGGAGAAGCAGGACCCGATCACGGGGAAGACCGTTCGCATCGTCCGCATCGCTGAAAACCCGCTTACTCCGCAGGCTGAATTTCAACTGAGCTACGAGCAAACCGAGGCAACTGCATGAGCAACGTCGCAAGAACCTACCACGTCGGCCACCAGCACCTCGATCCGGCCTACGCTCGTGGGAACTGGGTCTCCGAGATGCTCGACATGATCGAGCGCCTCGCCCCCGGCTTGATGCGTGAGGGTGGCGGTTCCTTGCAGCGTTCGATCCCCCACTCCGGGGAGAGGATAGCGGAGGCCGTTCGCGGGCGGATGCGCCGCATGGCCGAGGACGGGCAGAGCCTGCTCAAGATCGCGGAGGCCACGGGGTACTCGTACAGCACGGTCTGCCGGGAGACGTACGAGACGCGCCGGAGACTCCGCAAAGCAGGATAGGGGTTGCCCGCTCTCCACCATCTGTTACAACAACTCCGAACCAGTCTCCATGACCTCTGTTCCAACAAATCCCACCGATCCCCACCCACCGTCGCGCCCGAGCG
>CAZVYV010000979.1:0-1277 GCA_964630985.1 uncultured Occallatibacter sp. | reverse complement strand
AAGGAACTGACCATCGTGTTGATCCTCGGTCCCATTCGCATGGATCAACTATCGGAGCTTCAAGGCCTCGGCGGGCTAAGCAAGCTGGGCGACATTGAAAAAGACAGCAAGGGCAAGGACAAATCCGGTGAAAAAGCCAAAAAGGGAGGCGACCAATGAATAAATACCTTGGGAACCGGCACTTTTGGATTCCTGTTGGCTGCGCTGTACTGTGCGTGCTGATGACTGCACCGTGGTGGGTTGTGCGCGCGGCCGGCAGCGAAGGCGGGTTTAACGGCGTCGTCGATTCCATCGAGTCGAACTATCACCAGCACGCGATGCGCATTCCGCTGATGGGCTTGGCCAGCGTGGTGGCGGGTGTGGCCACACACGGCGGCGTGGGTGGAGTGCACATTGCCGAGTTCGAGCACTTTTCAGCGCCCGTGGACGGAGAAGAGTTGAACCGGCTGGTCGAAGAAAAGCTGGGCCAGGGATGGGACCGGATGGTTCGCGAAACCAGCCGCCATGGCGGCGAGCAGACGCTGATCTTCTCGCACCCCGAGGGCAACCGCATGGGGCTTTTCATTCTCGATCTCGACGGCAAGGAATTGGATGTCGTGCAGGTCTCCGTCGATCCGGACCGGCTGAACGAAACAATCATCAAATACAAGCATCACGATCTCGATCACGAGTCGGACCGTAACGGATCCTCAAACTAGCGCCGGTTCTCGCGGCTCGTTAAGGCGTCCTCGTCATCAGCTCGACAAATTCCTTTTGGAAGCGCGGCAGATCCAGATCTATCTGCGCGTGGACGAGCCGCACTCGATTCGCCGGCTTCAGCGCCTCCGGCCAGGCGAGCGTTTCGCCATAGCTCGGGCCGCGGCTCAAGTCCACGTCCATATAGACATCCACTTCTTTGGTGATGATCGCGGGATCGATCCACGAGCACGCTTCCAGTTCGTCCCACATATCCGTGCGCCGATGGCTCCATGCTGCGATGTAGCGCGCCGTGGGCGTTTGCGACTTCGAAATCGCGTCCAGCATCTCCTGCGTGAAGGGCGCCTTGGCAGAAACGTCTTCGGTGGTGACGTCGATGCGCGGCCAGTTGGCGCGCAGCACAATGTGCGTGGCCTCGGGATCGAACCAGAAGTTGAATTCGTGCCGCGGGTCAGCGGTTTCGATATCGTTCGTTTGCGGATTGAGGCTGCCGCCCATGATGACGATGCCTTTGGTCAGCGACGCAAACTCCGGATCGATGGAGACGGCCAGCGCGATGTTGGTCAGCGGCCCGGCGGCGT
>CAZVYV010000978.1:0-1277 GCA_964630985.1 uncultured Occallatibacter sp. | reverse complement strand
ACACGGTGTATGCGAACCACACGATTTCGTGAGGTGTCCGTGACCGACATCGTGGCGCTCAAGGCCGAGAACGCAAGCCGCTGGAAAGCGGCGGCGATCACACCGCATCTCCTGCCCGCGATCGACGAGGTAGTGGCCCGGCTCACGGCCCCGGCCGCGCTCACCCGCTACAAGGCCGTCGAATCGGTCACCCACGTCCCCTGGTACATCATTGCGGTGATCCACGAGCGCGAGGCGTCGCAGAGTTGGCGCTCCCAGCTCGCCCAGGGCGACCCGCTCGACCACGTCTCCCGGCACGTGCCGGCCGGCCGCGGCCCGTTCCAGACGTGGGAGGCCGGCGCGGTCGACGCGCTGGTGCATTGCGCCCCCTACGCGGCGCGCTGGACGGACTGGAGCGCCGGCGGCGGCCTCACGCTGCTCGAGGAGTACAACGGCCTCGGCTATGCCCACATGGGGCACCCGAGCCCCTACGTGTGGGCATCGACCGACCAGTACAAGTCCGGCAAGTACATCTCCGACGGCCACTACGACCCAGACGCGGTCGACCACCAGATCGGGTGCGCGGCGCTGCTCAAGCGGATGCAGGGGAAATTCCCCGAGGTTTTCGCCGCATGATCACCGACTACCAGATCGCCGACCTCTGCAATTCGATCTACGGCCAGCCGGGGAGCACCTCGGTAGTGTGGGATCACCTCGACCCGGGGACCGACAGCGACTTCGTGTGCTGGGGCCTCAAACGCTTCCCCGAGGCGTGGGTGGCGGTGTTCCGCGGCTCCTTCACCCTCATCGACTGGCTGCGCGACCTGTGCGCTGTCGCCAACCCGCTGTGCCACGACGACATCGGCCCGGTGTCGCCGGGCTTCTACAGCGGCATGCGCACCGTGCAGCGCGAAATGCTCGCGATCATCGGCTCGGACCCCGTAATCCTCGCCGGACATTCGCTCGGCGCCGCGCGCGCCTCGATCCTCGCCGGGCTCATGGTGACGACCGGACGGCCGCCGATCGGGCGCGTGGTGTTCGGCGAGCCGAAGCCCGGCTTCGGCCAACTCGCGCGGATCCTCGCGAATCTGCCGGACAACCGCAGCTACCGCAACGCCGGAGCAGGGCGGCACGACACCGTGACCGACCTGCCGCTGAGCGTGCCGCCCGAGGAGTACGTGCACCCGACCGACGTGATCGACGTGTCGGCGCCGCCGCCACCCTCGCTCTGGTCGACGCTCGGCATGTTCTCGTACCACCACATGCCGCTGTACGTGCAGGGCGTGAAAAACGGAGCG
>CAZVYV010000977.1:0-1279 GCA_964630985.1 uncultured Occallatibacter sp. | reverse complement strand
AACAGGAGCGATTTATTTGAGTAATCCCCGTTTTCCACAGGTTTATTTGGCCTTGCGGAGGGGCCGCAAACGGGCCTACAAAAGCAAACGGCTCCGAAGTGGTGAAACCTCGGAGCCGAGAACTAAAGCTCGATGGTGTTCTTCGCGGGGCACATCGAACAGGCACCACATTTAGTGACCTACGGCCTAAATGTCAACGTCTGGTCCCAACACCCCGCACAGCACTCATCGGGTTCCTGCCATCTTGGCCGGGGCGCATTCGTGCGTCGGGGCTCGCCTAGCGGGGGCAGGGGTACGGGAGTGAGGGATTAAGTTCCCCTGCTTGGGCGTATCGCCAGGGACAGACCAAGCTAGGCTCGACGTCCCATCCGGCTCGGTCGGACAGAACGTTGGGGCCGATTTCCCCAAACTCTTGCGGAACGATGGTTCCGTGAGGGGAGGGGGAGTTCGGCCCTCAGAACCCTCCTCTCAATCAGACAGGGGAAAGGAAAAAGGGAATGAAGGAAGAAAAAAGAGGATGGAAGAAAAAGAGGAGAGATTGGAAAAAACCATACAAACCGACGCCATACGATTTGGAGCGAGATCCGACGCTGGCGGAAGAAAAACCTGCATTTGATTGGACGAATTATCGGCAATTTAAGGCGAGAGAACGGGAGTTATCGCCGCATTCTCCTGAAGATGTGCTCCACAGGACGTTCAAATGACCGGAACCGGAAAATCCAAGCAGACCGATAACGATGCTTTCCGCGCCGACCAGGTTGCGCAGTTGCCGGCGGCGATCGTCGAGATGATGGGGAACGGACATCACGTCCTGTCCGACCGGGAGCACCTCGCCGAGCTCGAGGAAACGGTCAAGGCGCTGGAGGCCGACAACGCGACCCTGGAGGCGGAAAACCGGCTTTTCGAGGAAATGAAAGCGCAGTGGCTGGCTGGCGGATTTGCTGCTGTGATTGCAGGAAAAGATGCCGAGATACGGGCGCTATTGACCCGCGTTTCGTCGGAGAGCCGCGAGAAGGCGAAGAACTTCAGCCGTGCCGCATTCTGGAAAGCCGCGGCTATCAAACTCGGTTACCGTCCGGAGAATGGAAAATGAACACGCTGTTCGCGCCGCCGGTTCGCGAGATTGCGCTGAGACCATACCAGGGCGCCGACGTTGAGAGCCTGAGAGATGGATTTAGGACTGGCCACCGCCGGCAGGTTCTGGTTCTTCCGACTGGCGGCGGGAAAAGCGAATGCGCGATCCATATCATCAAGGAAAGCCAAAAGAAGGGCAAAACGG
>CAZVYV010000976.1:0-1280 GCA_964630985.1 uncultured Occallatibacter sp. | reverse complement strand
TGGGAAGACTGGGTCAAGGCCTACAACGAAAAGAAGGCCGCCGGTGAAAAGAACATCGCCCTGGTTCCCGACGCGCTGGAGTAGCTGCCCGGACGGGCCTCCTAATTCAAGCCAACAGTTTCGCCTTGTTCCCTAGCACCGCCGCAACCGGGAAGGCCTGCTTGTCAAAGCTGACGAAGGTCTCTCCGCCGAGCCATCTCCCCTCGTAGGCCATCACCCCGTCGGCGAAATCTCCGCCTGCATTCATCACCGTCATGCCCGCCTCGACGGCTGGGCGATTGATCTCGACATTGCCAGCATCGAGCAAAGCGCGCAGCGCTGCGGTTACGTCCTCGCGCCCGATCTTGTACACACTGCGCAGCACTGCAACGAACTCGCAGACGCAGGTCAGCGAAATCACGATCACTTCGGCGTCTCGCAGAAGAGTGGCCGCGGCACGGGCCTGCCGCGCGTTGTCCCGCACCGCCGCGCGGATCAATACGTTGCTGTCGACAATCGCCTTCATCGCATGCCCGCCCATCCGCGCCCGGTGGCCTTCACGATATCCCCGATGGCCGCCGTCTTCCGCGTCTTGCCGTCGAGGACTCCGATGAAGTCCTCGATACTGCCGGTCTTGCGCGCCGCCGCGAGCATCGCTTTGCCGCCAGGCGCGAGCTCCAGCTCGATCTTTTCGCCGGGCTTCACGCCCAGGTGGCGCAGCACCTCTTTGCGGAAAGTGACCTGGCCCCGCGCCGTAACCGTCAATGTAGCCATCGAAATTCCCTCAGAACTCGGGTGATAGGGCCATTGTAATGCGAATCTGCATGAAAACGCGGAAGCTTTTGCACGAAAGTTGTAAGGCGCTTCCGCATGAAATATAAGGCGAAAACGCATGAATGAGTAAGGAGAAATAGCATTACTAAATAATGTGAAACTGCATTAAGAAAATAATGCAAGTAAGCGTGAACGGGTAAGGCAATTATGCATTACAACTTTAGGAGTGGCGTCTTCGAGCAATTGCCGCCGCGGGAGGTCTCCGTGCCGGCCGTTCCTTACGCTGTCGCCTATAGGTGCTTGAAGATCGCCGCTGGCGCCGGCCCGGTCCTGCCGTTCAAGAGCCAGTCGAGCACGGTCCGAAGATCCGTCTCCCGCGCCTCGCCCAGCAATCGGCAGATCACTTCGCCGTTTTCATCGATAACCATGGTCGCCGGAAGCTCGTTCCCCAGCCCCAATCGGCTCAGAGTATCGGTGTCCGCGCCCGTCCACACATCGAGGCCCGGCCCGTTGGCCTTCATGAACGC
>CAZVYV010000975.1:0-1280 GCA_964630985.1 uncultured Occallatibacter sp. | reverse complement strand
GCGCTTGCTCCAGGCAATGCCGCCGATCCACGTTTCGTAAATCCAGGCAACCGGAACAAGATCGCTCATGTTTACGGCACCAGCCGCAGGCAACGCTTCAAATCGGTCATGGCTGCGTTCCATACGGTCGGCCTCGTCCTCGAGCAGCCGCGCGACCAGCGGCGCAAGCGCGTCCTCGAAGCAATCTATTGGGCACGTGGCGTGGGTCACGTTTGAGAACCCGAAGCGCGCGGCGCCCCGGATGTCGCCAGCGTATTTTCGCAGTGTGGCAGATCGCATCATCGCTTCCTCTCTCTCGTTCAAAGCGCCCCACAAAATATCACGGCCACCATAACGATGATTATCACCACCGCAGCTGCGAGGGCGAGGCATCCCTTGACGAGTTCGGGCGGAAACGGAGAGCATCCCATCACTGCGCCGCCTTCTCAAGTCGCTCGCGTCGTTTCCTTCGGAACCACGTCGACCTCGACTTGGGCGGGACCAGATCGAGCCAGGGCTGAACTGCGGCCAGCGTGCAATCTACGTGCTCGGCCTTCGGGCGCCCGACGCGGGGATGCAGGCCGCCGGCAGGCATCGGCTTGCGCGGCTTGGGCTTGGCGCGGCGTTTCTTCGCGCGCTTCGGGGCCTTGGCTTTGGCCGGTTTCTTCTTGGCCTTCTTTTTGGCTTCTCGCGGTGGCTGACGCGGCGCGCTCTCCGGATCAGTCTGCGGCTTTGCAACGTTGGCAGCATCCCGAGTTCGCCGCGACAATTTTGTGTCTGTGCTAATCGTGCTGCTCGTAGCCGCCCCTTGCTGCAGGCTTTCGCCGTGGGGCCGCGGATTACCTCCTACCCGGCTTCCGCGAGAACTTGTACGTGGCTTGGTTTTCGGGAACACGGCGTCGACGAATTTGTCAATCATCGTATCCGGGCACGGGCCTAGCCTGTGCTCGACGCCACATGTCCTACAGCGCGGAGGCTTCATGCGCCGAGCTCCCGCAATGCCGTGTCCCGCGCCAATCGCAACACCCGCTCAAGTTCTTTGCGAGTTATGTACACATCGCGAAATTTGGTAGTGGTTTTGTCAGGAATCCTGATCGTCAAAACCTGCCGCGGCTTTTCATTTACGCATAATCGCGCTCGCGTTGCCTGCGCTCGACCGATTCGGCGCCCTCTGTCATCATAGCTGTGGATGAAGGCTCTCACGTAGTTCATTGCTTCCCGTTCCCCATGAGCACTTGGACCTCGCGCACCCGCTTGCGATAGTGCTTGCCAATGCTGCCGAGCATTTCTGCCGCTTCCTC
>CAZVYV010000974.1:0-1281 GCA_964630985.1 uncultured Occallatibacter sp. | reverse complement strand
CCGCTCGCCCTCATGCAACAGGTGATCGCCGCTGGCATCACCGCCGAAAGCGTAGGCGTTATGGAGCGCCTGGTCGCGCTTGACCGCGACATGAAGAAGGACGCTGCGGCTGCGGAGTACGCGAGGGCGTTCTCGGCGCTGCAAAACGAGATGAAGTCCTTCAAGCCGACGAAGGCGGTCCCCGGCAAGGAGCCGGGAAGCATCAAATACCACTTCCTGCCCTACGAGGAGATCATGCGCGAGGTGCGCCCCCTGTGCGAAAAGCACGGCTTGTCTATCAGCTTCTCAACCGACTTTGCCGAAGGGCGCATCGTACAGACCTGCACGATCCAGCACGTTTCGGGGCACTCAAAGGACTACAAGGCGTTTGTGCGGGCGGGGGCTGGTCCCTACGGTGCCACCGAAAGCCAAGCCGACGGGGCGGCGATGACGTACGCGAAGCGATACGCCCTGTGCAACGCTCTAAACATCCTAGTCGAGCGCGACAGCGACGGCCTAGACGCACGCAACGAGGGATCGCCTATCACGCACGAACAGGCGCAGACGCTCAAGGAACTGTGCCAGGAGGTCGGCGCTAACGTGCCGGCGTTCCTCAAGTACGCGGGTGCGACCAAGTTTGAGGACATTGGATCAGCCCGCTACGACGGCCTATTCCGGTCCCTCCAAAAGAAGCGGGGTGCCAAGTGAAGGTCCACGCCGTAGAGCAGGGGTCGCCTAGCTGGTATTTGGCGCGCATGGGCGTCGTCACAGCCAGCGAGGTTGACGCGCTTATCACGCCCAAATGGAAGGTCCGCGAGGGTGCCGGGGTCGATTCGTACATCTGCCGCAAGCTGGCCGAGAAGCTGGTAAACTGGTCGCCCGAGATGCTGGGCGGGTTCGCGGTCGATCAAGGCAAGATCCTCGAAACCATCGCCATTCCGTGGTATGAGTTTGAGACGGGCAAGAAGGTCAACCGCGTCGGCTTCATCACCACCGACTGCGGGCGCTACGGGTGCAGTCCAGACGGGATGCTAGAGGACGGTAGCGGCCTAGAGATCAAATCGCCGCAGGCACCGAATCACATCAAGTACCTTCTCGACGGCAAGCTGCCCGACGACTACGCGCCGCAGGTCCATTTCAGCATGTTCGTCACGGGGGCTCCGTACTGGACCTTCGTTTCCTACAACCAACGCCTGACGCCCTTCGTTCTCCGCGTGGACCGTGACGAAGGCATCCAGGCCAAACTGGCGGAGGCCGTCGCGCAATTCAGCGCGACGTTCGCAACGCAGCTACAAAAACTGA
>CAZVYV010000973.1:0-1282 GCA_964630985.1 uncultured Occallatibacter sp. | reverse complement strand
CGTATGAGAGCGACATGTGGGTTGACAATATTACGGACAATCTACTTGTAAAAGCATATGAAAGATATAGCTTCGGATTTAATGATCCCCGGGCGGCTTGGGGCGAATTCCCCACGAGCTAAACTCTTTCTGCTTTACAAAAGAACAAACATCGTTAAAGGTCTTTCTTGATCAAAATCAGGAAAGATGGAAATGGCAAAAGTGGATCACGGGCGTCTGAAAGAATTGCTCTCCTACTCGTTGGAAACGGGGATTTTCGTTTGGATAAGACCGAACTCCCCCCGCGTTCCAGTGGGGGCGCGGGCTGGCGCCATCGGGAAGAACGGTCGCCGGTATATCGCCATTGACGGCGAAAAAATTATGGCCCATCGGCTCGCATGGTTCTACGTGACTGGCGAGTGGCCAGAAAACGATGTCAAGCAGTTGGACGGCGATTTCGACAACTGCGCGTGGCTCAATTTGAGGCACGTAACGCGCTCTGTGGCGTCGCGCAGCCGAGCATTGGATAATCGAAACAAAAGCGGCCATCGAGGTGTGAGCCAAGATGAAAAAGGCCGCTTTCGCGCGTTCATTACGCGAGAATACAAGCAGGTCGCGTTGGGTACGTTCGATACAGCCGAGGAAGCATCTGCCGCATATAAGCAGGCGGCTGACGAATTGGAGTCTGTATCACTTCACGGGAAGGCTGAAGCCGCAGAGAAGTCAGCGGTTCGCCGCCGGCTCAGAATGGCTTGGAAGCGTCTCGGGCAGACGGATGCAAGCCACGTGTTTTTGAATTATGAACAGTTCGTTTTCACGGTAAAGGATGTTCCGGCCCGTCATTTCGTCACGCCGATGGACAAGGAAGCGCCTTGCGGACCGAGCAACTGGAACATAGTCGCCGACCTATCCACCGGGTTCGACCTCAGCACTCGCGAAGGACGAATTTCTTACAGTCGCGCGCATCGTAAAGCCAACCCTGACGTCTACCGGGAGCGAGAACTTCGCAAGAATTTCGACATCGGGGCGGCCGAATACGACCAGATGCTTGAGGCCCAAAATGGCGCCTGCGCTATCTGCCTGAAGCCAGAAACGGCCATGAAGCACGGCCGCGTTCTGGCCTTGAGTGTGGATCACGATCACGCGACGGGTCGCATCCGTGGCCTTCTCTGCGGTCACTGCAATACCGCGATCGGAAAGTTTGATGACGATGTTGACTTGCTGATGAATGCCGTTGCATATCTCCGCAAGCACGCCACCCCAGCGCCATTTATCTGCGACGATCCGCACCGCGACTGGCTGC
>CAZVYV010000972.1:0-1283 GCA_964630985.1 uncultured Occallatibacter sp. | reverse complement strand
TGGCAGGATCAGATATTGGACCCAAACTCGTTAACACCATGCGCAAGCTTGCCGCATCGGCCGAGACGATCATGGCCTTTCGAAGCAATATTGAAACTTGGCTGGATCAGAAACTCATTGCTGGATCCTCTTCAGCACAGGACTTCGCCGATTGCATGGGACTTTTTGCCTCAAAAGCTCGATCCCCAAGTGAGGCAATCCTTCTAGTTGAAAAACTTTTTGCCCAAAAAGGCAGCATCTTGCTCACCACCGGCCACAAGGCTAAGGGCCTTGAATACCCTCTCGTCTATCACCTCGATCCCTTCTTAATCAAGGACACTACGCAGGATTGGAATCTTTCCTACGTCATCACTACCCGATCTTCAGATCAACTCTTTGAGATCGAAAGTAAGAGGATAATCTTCTGATGGATTTGATTATAGCGACCCTTCTCGGAGTCCTAATAGGCGCGGTCTTTATGTGGATAACTATAAGGAGATAATCTGATGCGTATCAATGTCTATACCGAAGAAATGCAACCGGAAAATCAACCAGAATTTGAAATTGTTACTGCTGATTATGTCTCTTCTCGAACTAATCAGCCAATGACCAACTATGGCCTTCGTATATATTTCAAATCTTCTCCCGATCTTCATTATATTCCTGATCGAGATGATGATCGTTCTGCTATCACATTTTGGTGCGGTGATTCACCTAGAAAAGTGATGGCATTTATTGACCGTCTTGAAACTTTCCTCTCAGTTGGACCTTCCTGATGAGCCTCTCCACCTCCCGCCTCGCCTATTCCGACATCTTCGAAATCCTCGAAAAGGCCCTTGAAAACCCCCGCGGCATTCGTCTTTCTTTCCCAACCCTTAACTACGCCACCCACTACCGAATGCGCCTGAACCAAGCTCGGTCCATCGACCGCTCAGAAAATCTCGATCTCTATCCCGAAGGGGAACCTCTCCATGGCCGCTCTGTTTATGATGGCCTTACCACCTCAATCGTTAAAGATGACACCACTTGGTGGCTCTATATCAAGCCCCAGGTCGGCCCAACCCTCATTGAGGAAATCCCGCCCGATGCGACCACTTGAACGCCGTTCTCACCGTTGCGAGATCAGCCTCTGGCTCGAAGACACCACTTACCTCTCCGCTCGCTTCGGTTGGGGATGGTCCGCGAAAATTCGCGACCTGACCCATAAGTGGGTAGAACAATTAAAAGCTGAGAACGAGAGTGAGATCGATGGAACCGAATAAAACTCTTTCTTACGATGACTGGGCAAAACGACAATCAGTAGA
>CAZVYV010000971.1:0-1284 GCA_964630985.1 uncultured Occallatibacter sp. | reverse complement strand
TTTCTTTTTTGCTGATTTGTGAACGATATACTGAGCGATAGCAAAGTTTGCAATCTTGGCGACCGACAACCTCAATGCCTTAGCCGACGGTTGATCCGCTAAAATTTTTAGACCTTTTTCGTTTTGAGGCCACAACCTGACTTGCATGGAAGCCACTATCGTCCACTAGTTGATTCTTTGTCAAGTCTTTTCCGAACCGTTAGCCGATTTGAGGGACCGAATCGAATCGACAATCGCCTTGAAACCGTCGTTCACGAGCTGTTGATGGCTTTCCAGCGCCTCACGCTTCAGGTCTGCAATGAGGCCGACATTTTCCCGCGCTTGATCCATTTGGAAATCAATTTCCTTGTGCTTTTGCTTCATGGCTGCGTTTTGCTCCGCAATCTTCGCCTTGACCGCTGCGGTTAGCATTAGCGTTTTGGCCTTGGCTTGACCGGCTGGATCGCCTTGCGCGGCTTCAGACTGAGACTGCCGCTTTTGCGCGAGTCTGGCACCAAACGCCTTGACCAAATTGAGCATTTTCCCAAGGTTGTCACCGTAGATTTTGACGCGCTGCTTTTCCTTGGGGTCTTGGGCTAGGATGGCCAAATGTTTTCCGATGTCCTGCGACACGTAAATAAGCCCGATCAAATCTTCCGGCGTGCCCACGTTGTCCGTTTCCTTGATGCGTTCGATCACGTTGGCCATGTTTTTCATCAGCACGTCGATGTAGCCCTGCTGGTCGATGCCGCGGACAAGGGGGCATTCGTTTCCGGTAAACAATGTTCCAAAGAACTGGCTGGCCACAATCGCTCCTTGGCTCGCGTCGTCTTTAGCCAGAGGCACGAACTCGGCAGCCTTGTCGAAGTCGTTGAGCATCGTACCGACCACCAGCCGCTTGACACGATTTTGAACAGACGGATCAAGGTCGTTTTTAATGCTCCACAGCCATGCAGACTCCTGTTGCGCGAGATTCTTGTCGCCGCCGCCTAGCACGCGATTTGGGGTTACGCGCCATTTTTCCGGCACCAAAAGCTCCTCAGGCACTCCTGCCTTCAGGCACGCGCTGCGAAATTGTTTAACCTGTGGATCATTCGATTTTGACTCGCAGAAACGGCGGAAAATCTCCTCGTACAGAAAACCCTCCTGCAGCGCCATCGTTTGCAGCATGTTTGAAACCGCAACCGTAGCTTGGTTCATGCGCATCACAGCCTCTTTCCCGGTCATTTCCTTGTCCGATCCGTCGTCTTGATTTTTGACGTAGGACGAACCCGATTGCTGCATGATTTGTTCCATCTGACCCAT
>CAZVYV010000970.1:0-1284 GCA_964630985.1 uncultured Occallatibacter sp. | reverse complement strand
AACCTTTGCTTTATGTGCGACGTTGAACTACGGCGGAGCCATTCCAATACAACTGGCCGAGGAGGATGCCGCCGGTCGCCGCCGCGGCGTCATTAGCATATTGCGGGAAAAAGGTATAGATGGGCGGGGTGAGGGCCGTGGCCAGGTTCCCGCCGATGAGGGTCAGGCCAGCGCCGATGCTTGTCACGGTGCCCGCGTTCCATTCGTCGGTGAGCACGCCGCCGGCTACGGACAAGCCCCCGCTAACCGACGCCACAGCGCCCGCGGTCCACTGCTGGGGGTTGGCCCCGCCGCTCGTGATGACCTGGCCCGTGTTGACGATAGCCGTCGTCAGATCGGAGATGCTAAGCTGCTCTGTGGCGCCAACGCCGGGGGACTTACGCCCCAGGACTACGCCCGAGTTGATGCCCTGGCGGATGCCGCGGACCTGAAGGTTGCTCATCACGGCTCCATCTTGTTCTTCTTGTGGACCGCAGTCTTCTCTGCACGGCGCTCATACTTGGCCGTTAGTTCAGGCTCGCGGATATCAAACGGGGCTTCGCGGATGCCCATGATCTGTTCCAGGGCGGTGATATTCTGCTCTGGCTTGATGTCCTGCGACCACATCATGGGGCCAATCGTCTTGGCGGTGAACTTGAGATAGTCCCCGCCAGCCGCCGCCCAGGTTCCCGCCGGGTCCGCGATCGCCGCGCCATTGAACTGGGTGTTCGTCCCAAGCTCCTGAAGCGCTGTCCAGATGGGGGCGATCTTGTTGTGGAGCTCTTGCTCCGGGTTCCCGGTCCAGCCATGCGCCTCCCGGTAGATGCCGGGGAGGTTGACCCGCTCCGCCCCGCCCTTGCTATCGGTGCCGCCAGTCGGCGGGTTGGCGTAGTCGGTCAGGGTCCAGCTTGGCTTCCAGGTTCCCTTGAGGTAGCCGTAGATGCCACCAGTGTATACCGTAACAGCAATCGTGCCGAGTAGCAGGGAGATGTTGCTGCTGAGTTCCTTGCTGCCGCCGGGTCCCTCCACGAAGCCCAGTTTCAAGGCATCCGCGCCGGCCCCGCCGAACAACTGAAGCTTGCCGATAAACCAGTTCGGCGCCATGAACACCAGGTTGTTGATGTTGTTGAACGCAGACGGCCAGAAGCGGTTGTCGGTAATCATCTCGCCGGCCATGTTGTCGATGCGATCGCTCTCGCGTCCGCCGAACCGGCGTATGTCATCCATGCCCATGCCGGGATGTGCTGCCATCATCTCTTGCAGGTTGCGGGCCAGGATGCCCGACTTCATGGCGGGGACCAGCTT
>CAZVYV010000969.1:0-1287 GCA_964630985.1 uncultured Occallatibacter sp. | reverse complement strand
AAGGGCGTGCTGACGGTGCCGGAGGACGCGGTGATTTACGACAACAAGCAGAGTGCGTTCGTGGATGTTCCCGACAGCCATCAGAAAGAAGGTTTCAGGAAGATTCCGGTCACGGTGGGTTTGTCGAACGGGTCAGTGACGGAGATTGTGAGCGGTGTGAATGAAGGGCAGCAGGTGGTGCTGCAGCAGTAGGGAAGTTAGCCGAGCCACGCGCGTCAATTCATCAGCCCGATAAATCAAGGGCTTGGAGTCATACCGCTTAGAAGCTCTTTTTCTACGGCGGGGTCATCAATCACGTAGAATTGCGCAACCGGGATCCCATTTTGTTCCATGTTTTCATGGTCTCGATATGGTTTCAGTTTGATTAATTCAGTTGTGCCCTTTTCCGTGGAGATGCGGTAATAGGTCGATTGATTTAGCTCTTTCGTTCTCCCTTTTACCTCCGCTAGTGTTTTCCCCTTCCTGTCTGTTAATACAAATTTCGCATCGGGGCCGAACAGTGGTGTGTAGAGGTTCAATGTTACAGAAACATCGCTGCGTGTAAGTCCGGTCGGGAGCGTTATCGATCTTGGCAGGTTTGACTCACTTGCTAAGGTAAAGGATGACTCGACACAGCCGGTTAGTTCGCAAGAACACACGCATAACGCAACGATGAGCAGGAATCGTTTTTCCCGCCAATGCATTTTCAATCCGCTTGCCATGCCAGAAAAGCCTACATCGAATCTCGATCGATGTCGACAGCGAACAAAGACACGTTCTGTCGCGGATCGCGCGCTCCCAGGTGCCCAAATGCGAGGCACCTGGGGTAACCACTTTCCGTGGGATGTAAGACGCGTTTAGCGAGCGAGGAAGTTCTCGTTGGCAAGGATGCGGTAGAGGGTGGAGCGGCTGATTGCGAGCTGGCGCGCGGTGCGGAGCTTGTTGCCGCGGTTGAGGTCGAGGACGTATTGAACATGCTGGCGAATGACAGCGTCGAGCGAGAGGTCGGCGTGGGCGGCGGATTGCGGGCTGGGAGTCGGAGCGGAGCCGGGTGTGGAGTTGACCCAGGGATTGAACGCGGGATTGACGAGGGAACTGCCGGCGAACGCAGCATCGAATTGAGGATTAGGGAACGGCTGAAGACCGTCGGGAAGAGCGAGGTCGGAGGCACGGATGACGCCATTGTCGGCCTGAAGAAGAGCGTTTTCGAGAATGCCGGCGAGCTCGCGTACGTTGCCGGGCCACCCGTGCTGGAGGAGTCGGGCGAGTGAGCCAGGACCGAGCACGACGGGGCGCTGCTGGTAGCGA
>CAZVYV010000968.1:0-1290 GCA_964630985.1 uncultured Occallatibacter sp. | reverse complement strand
CTCGTTGAATTATTGGGGCTGTCGGGGGAGAGGGCAGATTGTCAGCCACAACAGGCACAATACGATAGTTAGAGCGTGGACTAGAGCCACATCTCTCTATGGCACTTTGCGCGAGTGCCACGGTAGCGAAGGTCGTGCCAAATAAACCCGAGTTCATGGACTCCATCCATGTGGTCCCAGTGAACCGGCACTCAACTTTGAATTTCATAGGTGATCTCCTTTGACGTGAACGAAGAACTCGAATACATCCCCACCAGTGTCATCCACGACTACGGTATCACCAGCTGCGATCTGGCCACTGATAAGCAACTTGGCCAACGGCCTTTGGATGCGGGTGTTGATGGCGCGCTTCAGGTGTCGAGCGCCGTATTCCGTACTGTAACCTTCCGCCAGCAAGCTTCTCTTTGCCGCTGGGGACACGGCCAGCTCGAAGCGGGGCAATCTAGGGTTTTCCCCGGGCTTCAGGTCTGGGTTGAGTACACTGCTCGCCGCGAACAGACGAAACTCCAGCTGCTTCAGCTCAATCTCCAGCACCTGTTCAATCTGAGCTTTGCTGAGAGTTTCGAAAGTGACAATATGCTGCAAGCGATTCATCAATTCTGGGCTAAACTTGCTCTTGGCTGCACTGAGGGCAATCTTTTCTAAGCGTGCAGTGTCGTGTTCTTCTATGGGATCAACGAAGCCTATTCCCCTGTTCGCCATCTCGCGCGCTCCGAGATTTGACGTAAGCACCACAATGGTTCTGGAAAAGTCCACAACCTCATTGGTGCCAAGGGTGAGCTTAGCGTTATCCAGAATGCCCAGAAGTAACGCCCATAGCGCATCACTTCCCTTTTCTATCTCGTCAAAAAGAACCAGCGACAACTTCACACTTTCTGTGTGGTACTGATCCAGACGTTTCTGGTCCAAAGCGGCAGGGGTTTCCCGGTGACCTAAATAACCTGCAGGGGAGCCAACCAATTTTGCGATCTCATGGCTGTGCTGAAACTCGCTGCAGTCGATCCTAACGCAAGCTCTTTTGTTACCGAAAAGAGATTCAGCGAAGGTTTCACAGACAAAGGTCTTGCCTGTCCCAGTACGCCCCAGAAACAGAGCTACACCCACAGGTTTGAATGGCTCACAGATGCCTGCCTGATGAGTCTCGAACAAATCAATGAGTACCTGAACCGCAGATTCTTGCCCGACCACTTTGTTTTTGAATTGCTGCGTGAGCAGCTTTGACAGGCGGCTGTGCTGAGTTGGGTCTAACTTTTTCTGTGCGGCAGATGCGCTCATGATTTCTCCTAATCT
>CAZVYV010000967.1:0-1292 GCA_964630985.1 uncultured Occallatibacter sp. | reverse complement strand
TCCCCCATGAATTTTGGATCAGCGCTGCAGGCGGGCATCCAGCCGGCCGTAACGAAGGCGTGGCGCCGACATCGTAGCCGACCATCAAGACTTCGTGCCCACCAAGAACTTCTTCCCCAGGCGTTGGGTTGTAGATGCCGCTCTGCGCTACTTCGTCCGACTCGAACGAAGCGTACACGGTAAAGCCGATTTCCACCGGCCAAGGCGTAGGATCCCCAAGGACGCTGAGTGCTACCTGCGAGCCCGTGAGCCCGTGATAAGCGCCAAGCGTGTACTGCGCGGCATTCGCATCCTGTGCATTCGTTGGCGTCAGAATGCTCCCAGAAACGTAGGGATAGAGGCTCAATTCACAGCAGCCGTTCGAGATGAGCGTACCGCAAAGCGTTGTTCCGTCCGATCCACTGTCTTGTGGGAAGTCGCCTTGCGCCATCAACTCTTTCGCGTAGGTGTACTGCGGACTGAAAACCACCGAGGAGTTTCCTAGATACTTCCGGTAAATCCACTCGTTGGCCGATGTTCCGGTATGAGCCGTGCAGGAACCTTCGTCGCCCTGGTCTTTGACTGGCCCACAGTACGCTCGGGTATCGACCACCGCGGGAAGGTTGGGCGATACCCGAGACAGCATCCGATGCGCAGGCAATGCGATCGGAATCTTGCGACCGTAGCGGCGCAGCATTAGAGCTTCACCTTACGCGGCAAATGCTTGTGGTGAACCTTCACCAAGTCCCCACAGGCCGCATCCCCCAAGCAGACCTCTGCCGTCCACCGGGCCTTGAGGCTCTCAGGAGTGGGAAGCTCTATGCTCGCTCGCGTGGCGCCGACCAGCCCTGAAATCCGCGAGACGATCTGCGCAGCCGTGTCGACCACAAGCGTCACCCAGACCGTAGCTTTTGCCACCGCAGCCGTGCTCACGATGTGCAGCGCGGCAAGCTCTTGCGGTAGGTTCGTCTGAATCGCTTGCGCAGCCGCGATAACGTTCTGGGCGTTGCTCGCCGTCTTGTTGGCTTCGTATGTGTCGTAAGTCGCCTTGATCGAGTTCACGCCCGCAATGGCCACACCGGTCAGCAACGAAAGCGCTGCCGCGTCGGCTGGCGACACCGCGCCAATTGCCGAGCCAAGGCTGTCAGCCGTTTGCAGGATCAGATCAGCGTCCGAAAGAACCGCGTCGACTTGCGCTTGCGTGCAGGCCGTCGTCATCAGCGTCACGGGGTAAAGTAGCAGGATACAGAGGCATTGCTTCCAGAATTTCATTGTGTTCTCCGTTTCGTAGAAAGTTAAACCCTCGAAATCTT
>CAZVYV010000966.1:0-1294 GCA_964630985.1 uncultured Occallatibacter sp. | reverse complement strand
GGCCTTCATCAGCCCACACAACACTATACGGGAGATAGCAGCAGGCTGGCCCGGCACGCCTGTGCTCGGCGAATCGTTTCTACCCCTCAGACCCGCGCAATCCGTTATCCTCTTGTTGAAAGCGAGTTTTACCCATGCCCATCGCCATTCTGAGCGGCGCCCGAAACAAAAAGATTCTTGCCGCCCTTGAAGGCAACTGGCAGGCCGAGATGGAGGGTTACCACACCTATAACACCCTCGCTGACCGCGACGCCGACCCCGTGCGCGCCCAAGTGTTGCGTCACCTTGCCCAGGCCGAGATCGAGCATGCCCACCTATGGGAGGGCCGGATCAAGGAGCTCGGCGGACCTGAGCCGGTCTACTCCGGTGGGCCTGGCGGCCAGGCTGACTCGCTGGCCAATCGCGCCGGCGGCATGCGCATGGCGCTGCGCCGCCTTGAGATCGAAGAAAGCCGCGACATCGCCCGCTACGGCGAACAGTTGAAGGCTCTCGGCGACGAAGGCTCTGTCGCCATCCTCGAGCACGTCATCCAGGACGAGAGGGACCACTATCGCGAACTCGGCTCGCTGCTGCGCGGCCACTACACCGCACCCGGCGGCGCGCCAAGAATCGCGGCCAAAGCCGTGCTGGAAGAGATGCTGGCCAAGCGCAACCAGGGCCGCAGGCAACCCGGCGCATGGATCGGCGATGCCATCTATGGCGTCAACGATGGTCTGGGCGCTATCTTCGGCATCGTCTCGGGTGTCTCCGGCGCGACTTCCGGCGACTCCAAATACGTTCTCCTCGCCGGCCTCTCCGGCATGATCGCCTCCGCGCTCTCCATGGGCTCCGGCGCATATCTTGCTGCCAAGAGCGAGCGCGAAATCTACCACGCTGAAATCGCCCGCGAGCGCGAGGCTATCCAGATGAACGGCCCTGAGGCCCGCGAGCTGCTCTCGCTCTACTACCAGGTGAAGGGCCTTCCCGAAGAAGACGCCATTCACATGGTCAACCACATCGCCAGCGACCCCGAGCAGTTGCTGCGCGCATTGGCTGCCGAGCGCTTGGGCTCGAGCGAAGAGGCACTCTCGAATCCCCTCGTCTCAGCCACCTCCGGCGCGCTGTCCACGGCCGTCGGCGCCATCATCCCCGTTATTCCTTTCTTTTTCTTGCAGGGAATCCCCGCCGTCATCGCCGCGGCCGTCGTCTCGCTCGCTGCGCACTTCGCCGTCGGCGCAGCCAAGTCTCTCATTACCGTCCGCTCCTGGTGGTCCTCCGGCCTCGAAATGACCGTCGTCGGCGCTGTCGAAGGCGC
>CAZVYV010000965.1:0-1300 GCA_964630985.1 uncultured Occallatibacter sp. | reverse complement strand
TGCCGGGCGCTGAGTCGTCGGAATCGTCCCAATCGTAGAAGCCGAGATTGTATGCATTGGGATCGTACAAATAAGGGTATCCGGGCCAATATGGATACGAAGTGACATACCAGTTGCGAAACTGGCGCCGGCGCGCGTCGAATTGATTGCGATCGGGATTCCGGTCTCGGGCGATTCCGGCAGCGCGGGGGTCATAGGACGGTCGGCCTGCCGCAAATCGATTTCTGCTGTAGGGAGATCGGAGGCCGGGTTGGCCGTATGTTCGAAACCCGGCATAGGAGCCGTAGCGAGCCGGAGGCGCAGGTCGCGCAAAGCGGGGCGATTGCGAGAAGGAAGGGCGCGAGAAACCGGTATGCGAGGAGAAGCCGGCGGAGCCCGAGAATCCTCGACCGCCGGAAGAACCGGCGCGAGCTCCGCCATGTTGGGCATAAGAAGGCACGGCAAGCGCGAGAAGAGCGATCACGGCCCAGAGCTTCATGGGACCATTCTACGCTTGATCGGAATTTGCGTAGATGGGAGGTGTGCGATGGGCCGTGGTGTGCGGGCGGGGACGCCCGCACGACAGCCGGCCAGAGGCCGGCGCTACAAAACGCGAGGCGGATGGCGGGACAATCCGCTTTCACGTTGGATCAAGGGCGCGAAAAGCAAATGCAGGTCCCCATTCGACTCGTCGCCGAAGCGACTCGCTCAGGATGACCGCGCATGAGCGAGGTGGGTTCGTGGTATCCCACCCTAGCGGCAAGAACAAAGACGCCGCGAGGGTGGGGCACCCGTTTCTTGTGATGGGTCAAGATCGCGAAAAGCAAATGCAGGTCCCCATTCGACTTCGATCGCTTCGCGATCTCCGCTCAGGGCAGGCTTTCGACTCGTCGCTGGGGCGACTCGCTCAGGATGACAATGTTGTGCTTGAGTTACGAGGCGGCCTGGGTGCGGGCCATTTCGAAGGTGGAGAAGCGCATGTGCTGGCCGCTGATCTCGGAGCGAAGCTCCTGCCAGAGCTCATTGGGAATCTTCAAAAAGATCTCGACCACGGCGGGATCGAATTGCGTTCCGGAACAGCGAAGGATCTCTTCGCGAGCGTTGTCGAAGCCGCGGGCCTTGCGGTAGGGACGGTCGCTGGTGATGGCGTCGAGTGTGTCGGCGACGGCAAAGATGCGCGCGCCGATGGGGATTTCGCGACCGGCGAGACGATTGGGATAGCCGTTGCCGTCGTAGTGCTCCTGGTGGCAGAAGACGATTTCGGCCGCGCCGGCGAGGAACGGAATTTTGCGCAGCATGTTGTAGCCGCGGGCGCAGTGCT
>CAZVYV010000964.1:0-1300 GCA_964630985.1 uncultured Occallatibacter sp. | reverse complement strand
TGCTTGTCTATGGCGAGAACCTGTACGCAGCCGTCAAGGGAGCTCTGGCTACCGCCCAGGCGGGATTGGCCACACTGCGACAAAGTTCTGCGGCAGGCTATCCCGGCACGACGGTCAGCAATGCCATTCAGGCCTGGGAGTTGCATGTGGACGCCTTGCAGGCGGCGCTCACTGCGTTTGAGCAGGCGACAGGGAAGAACTAGCAGGTTTGCGCGGGTGACGGAAGCTGAACCGCAAGGTTCTCCATAAAGTTGGGCTGGATAACCAGAAGCCCGCGCAATTTAATTGAGGTAATCATGGCACGCAAGAAGGAACGCTGGACCAATAAGCGAGTGGCTGGCCGCAGAGTCAAACTGCGGAAGCCGAAGAATCGTCGCCCGGCGCGGCGGGGGTAACCTGATCAGGCTCACCGTTCCGCCGCCGAATCTCCGCAGCAAACGCCTCTTTCGCCAACTTAACCACGCCGATCTTGTTGCGCTTGCTCAATTTGATACCAAATTTGTCCCATCCATACGGCGTGTCGATTGCCCGGCGCAGCCGATACATCATCGTTATGATCTTCGCTCTATCCTTTTCGTTGTCCCTCAGCCCTTCCGCCTTGACAATCGTATCGGCCATGACCGCGGCATCGTTGTAAGCCAGCCAGAGCTTTGTGGCGGCCATAGTGCGCTGCGGATCTCGCATGTTCGCTATGCGCCTAATCTCTGTCTCAAGTCGTTCGATGTAAGGGCGGTTCGGAATACGTGCCGCCTTGCCCGTCCGGTTGATCGCCATTATCACATTGAGAAAGTTCTGCCGGTCCAGGCGCAAAGGGTTAGCCTCATTCTCAATCGCTTTGCGGATGCTGAGGAATTCCCTGGCGCTGACCAGTTCGCCGAATATCTCGTCGGAGTGGATATTGATAAGCCGCCTGGCGCAGAACTTGCGCAGTTCAGGCAGCTTGTATCCGAGGAGTGAGGCGATTTCATGCAGAGGAAATACAGGTCTCAGGCTCATCGGCCCGCAAACCGTGCGCAGCCAGTCGAGGACGATCAGGCTCTCTTTGCGGACGTACTGCTCGGCCTCGCGCATCTGGCCGGTGTCGATGAACCGTTGCAGGTGGTTGGGAGATATTTGCATCTCCCTGGCGAGGATCAGGTGCTCCCGGCTGAACTTCTTCTTGCTATTTTCCATGGCGCTTCGCCGCCAAGCGCTCGGCTTCCGCCTTGTTCTCAAGCCGCTTGCGGTGGCTCAGAATGGCCAACTTGGCAAAATAGTCCGGGTCGTAAGCGTGGGCCTTTGCGTTTCTCTTGCCGCCGTG
>CAZVYV010000963.1:0-1304 GCA_964630985.1 uncultured Occallatibacter sp. | reverse complement strand
GTCGAACCCGCTGACCATTCCAACTGTACGGCATCATTTTCAAGCGCGCCCCATCCGCCATTCCCGGTAGAGAGGTTGTATCCCGTGCCGGATTCAGTCTGTGTCGAGAGGCCCATCCAGCCTATCGCCGCGCCATGAGTGCCGCGCATGGAGATAAAGAACGTTTGCCCCCTGGTGCCGCCACCCACCGGGCAGGTTGTGTTGTTCCACGTACAGGGGATGCTCAGATAAGTACGGCAGTCTCCTGCCCCCGCGACGGGCACCGCGGCTGAAAGTTTGCACATACCGAAAGCATAGTTTCCGTAAGCGTAGAGCGCCGAGGGCGTAGTAACCCAAATCTCGTTTCCATCCAAATCGTAGCCCACGTCGCCGTGACCGTCATAAGCAGAAGCCACTCCCATGTAACCGAGCGTGTTGGTGTAGACTTCGGTGCCGTAGCCCCTCGTCCAAGACGGGTCATTCGTTCCCACATCCCAGTTGACTATTGCATAGTCTCCGCTCGGACTCATGCCAACCCAGTTAGGCTGCGAGGGGCAGGCCGACACGCCACACATTCCGTTGGCAAAGATGGATTGCAGCGCGATGACTTGATCGAGAAGTTTATCGTAGACCAGGACTGCGCACCACTGGTTGTAGGCTGATCCATTGTTGACGCCAAAGGCCCAGTAGCGGTCATCGTCGCTTTGATTTCCTTCGCGCTCCATGTCGATTGCATTCACGGTGGCCGGACACGTCCCCCAACTGTTGACCGTGGCAATCTGCGCGGTGAAATCGTGGACGACAGAGATAGTGTCGGTATCCGCGTTGTACGCCTTCAACTGGTAAGCGTTCTGGTTGGAACTGCTGCCGCCCGTGTAGTAAACGGTGTCCGGGTTCACGGTTGCATTATTCGCCCAGAGCCAGTTAGATCCGTCTCCCCAGAGATTCGCCGCGAAGGAGCCATCGCTGGAACCGTAATCGCGCGTGGCGCCGTAGTTCGATACGCAGTTGCCGCTGATCGCTCCGCAGTAACTTCTCATCGTGCGGATGTAACTGTAGACCCCCAGAGACGAACGCGAATAAAGCATCAGCCATGCGTTGCTGAACGCCATGTAGTAATTTTCGTTCACGCTCCAAGGGACGGTCTTGGCGTAGTCCACTTGCATCTGCGTGCTCGTGATCGAGCAGTCGCCCGATGGGTTGTACACCCCGCTCGTCGGGCAATCGCTCGTGGGCGCTGGAAGGCGATAGGCTGTGATGCCGAAAATGGAGTCGGTGTAGGAAGTCCCTGCGGCCGGCACTGATGGCGTCGTCCAGCTTCCGCT
>CAZVYV010000962.1:0-1305 GCA_964630985.1 uncultured Occallatibacter sp. | reverse complement strand
CGCGCGGTATCGGGGTTGTAATTGCCCGTGCCAAGGTGGCAGTAACGCCGTGTCACGCCATCCTCGTCGTGGCGGACCAGCATGGCAAGCTTGCAGTGCGTCTTCAGCCCCACCACTCCGTGAAAAACCTGCACTCCCGCGTCTTCCATGCTCCGCGCCCAGCGAATGTTCGAAGCCTCGTCGAAGCGAGCCATCAGCTCTACCACCACCGTGGCTTCCTTGGTCGCGCCGGCCTCGGTCAGCGCCTGGAACATGGGCGAATCGTGGCTGGTACGGTAGAGCGTCTGCTTCATCGTCACTACCGCAGGGTCCTGCGCGCCCTGCTGGATAAACTCCACCACGGGATCGTAAGCATCGTAAGGATGATGCAGCAGAATGTCGCGATGGCGCAGCTCATCGAACATCCCCGTCGATTTGCGGCTCAGTAGCAGCGCCTTTGGCGTGAACGGCTGGAATTTCAGGTCGGGCCGCTGCACGTCTCCGTAAAAGAACATCAGGCGCGACAGATTCACCGGGCCCTCGCAGCGAAAAACCTGATCCTCGTCCAACTCGAAGTTCACGCGCAGGCGCTCGACGATCTCGGGGTGGGCGTTGCTTTCGATCTCCACGCGAACCGCGTCGCCCTTGCGGCGATTGTGCAGTTCCACGCGGATCGTCTCCAGCAGCGATCGCGCTTCTTCCTCTTCGAAGTACAGGTTCGAATTACGCGTGACGCGGAATGCCGCGGATGCCAGTACCTCGTAGCCGCGATACATGCCGCCAAGATGCTGTTCAATCAGATCCTGCAGCAGCAGATAGTCGTTGTGATCATGGTCGCAGGGCAGGCGGACAAAGCGCGGCAGGGCGCGCGGCACCGTCACCACTCCCAACACTTGCGGGCCGGAGCTGCGCCGCTTAGCGCGAAGCAGCAGCGCCAGGCATAGCGCCTTGTTCAACACACGGGGAAACGGATGCGCTGGATCAATCGAGATCGGCGTCAGCAACGGATCGACTTCTCGCTGAAAGTACCCGCGCGCAAATTCGCGCGCATGCTCGCTTAGCTCGTCCCATGCGAGCAGGCGGACCTTCTGCTTGCGCAAATCGGGCAAGAGCTGCTTGTTCCAGCAGTGATATTGCGCGGCCACAAATTTGTGAATCTCCGCGGTCAGAACTTCAAGCGATTCGTCGGGGCGCAGGCCGTCGTAGCCGGGCTCGCGATAACCGTCTTCAATCCGCTGCATCAGCCCGGCCTGGCGAACTTCGACGTATTCGTCCAGATTCGACCCCGTGATGGCCAGGAACTTCACGCGCTCCAGCAGCGGGTTG
>CAZVYV010000961.1:0-1305 GCA_964630985.1 uncultured Occallatibacter sp. | reverse complement strand
AACGTCAGCGGCAACAGGCGCATGCTCTAAAGACAGGTTGTGCGCGTAGCGCTCGTGCAGAGCCCGACCGAACTCTTCGAGACGAGCAACGTCGCTCTCCGGCAACAAGCCACGGCGATCGGGAGCCAGGCCGAGCATGAGCTGCGCGCCATGGCCGACGGTGTCGTCCCATGTCGTCAGTAATTCATCGACGGTCTTGAGGGACGCTTCGTCGTTCGGATGCCAGAACCAGTGGCCCGCGCGCAGCGGAGTGTCCGCCTCCACCGGGCGCCAGCGCAAGTATCCATGCCGGTCGATGACGTTCCATGTTTCATACGGGACGCGCCCGTCTTCGTTGCCCACCCACCGGGCGTCGCCATATTCGAAGAGTCCGGTGTCGGCAAAGACGACGGTGTTCGGCTGATAGGTGCGCAGCGTTTCGATGATCTTCGGAAAGTTATAAACGTGTCCCGCGCTCCCGGCGCCGTCGAGCCAGAATTCCACCAGGTCGCCGTAGTTCTGCACTAACTCTTCCAGTTCGGCGTTGTAGTACCGGTCATAGTCGGCAGCATCCTTGTAACGCGGCTCGTGGCGATCCCACGGCGACAGATAGATGCCAAACTTCAGTCCGTACTTCCGCGCAGCCCGCGCTACATCGCCGACCACATCGCCTTTCCCGTTTTGCCACGGGCTGGCCTTAACGCTGTAGCCGGTTTGCGCCGTCGGCCACAGGCAAAATCCATCATGATGCTTGGCAACCAGGACCACATACTTCGCGCCCGCCGCGCGAATCGCCTGCATCCACTGGTCGGGATCGAACTGGGTGGGATTGAACACAGCCGGATCGGCGGTCCCGTCTCCCCATTCGCGATCCAGAAATGTATTGGTCGAGAAATGGATGAGGACGCCGAACTCAAGATCCTGCCACGCCACCTGCTGCGGCGAAGGTTTGATGTCGACGAAGTTCTGTGCACGGGATGAGGCCGCAGAGCAGAGCGCGGTCAAGCCGAGTAGCAGGATACGAAAGTGGATTCTCACTCAGTCTCCAATTGAGGATTTCCCATCTTGACGTTCAAAGCGCTACCGAGGGGACCGGTCTATTCTGCGAGCGGCCCACAAGGCTCCCGCAGCTGGATCGGCGGGATCGTCCCTGACTTCGATTCCGGGATACCGCTTGCGCAATTCCGCAATCATCGCATGGCGAACCGGAGCGGCATGTTCGAGGATGCTGCCGGCGATCGCTACTGTTGGAACGGTGAAGGCCGAGCCCGCCGCTTCGAGATCGCGAATGCGCTCGATAACCAAACCTGCCAGCGCCGCCAAATC
>CAZVYV010000960.1:0-1306 GCA_964630985.1 uncultured Occallatibacter sp. | reverse complement strand
GCGAGAGAACCAAGGCAACTTGGCCCCCGTGAACACGGGGGCCGTTTTTTTGGTGTTTCTTACTTTTCGCCGCTAGCCCCCTTCGGTTTTTGGCTTATTACACCTCTCCCCGCCAGTCTGCCGGTTTCCTCCCCTGCCACAATGTTCTAATATCCGTTATAATGATGATAATGGAGGAAGAGATGATCAAGCTCAAGGTGACGACGATCGGGAGCTCGGCGGGAATCGTGCTGCCAAAAGAGGCGCTGGCACTGCTGAAAGTGGCCAAAGGGGACTCGGTGTTTCTTACAGAATCTCCCGACGGGCTCCGCATTACGCCCTACGATCCCGAGTTTGAAGAGGACATGGGGCTGGCCCGGCAGGTCATGCGTAAGCGCCGCGACCTCCTCCGTGAGCTCGCCAAATGACAATCGAATCGTGGAGATGGATCAAGGACAGTTCGGTCCTCGCTATTCACGACGAACAGATCGCAGAGCACGGCGGCCCGCCTGGAGTGCGAGATTTGTCTTTGCTGCTCTCAGCGCTGGCGCGGCCGCAGAACCTTGCTGCGTACGGAAGCCCCGACATCGCCGATCTTGCCACCGCCTATGCTGTTGGCATTGCGCGGAATCACGCATTCCTGGACGGAAACAAACGTACAGCTTGGGTTGTGGCTGAAACTTTTCTGCTCAAGAACGGTTACGAACTGATTGCGCGCGATGAAGACGGCGTGACCACGATGCTGGCCGTGGCAGATGGAACCATGTCGGAGCCGGAGCTTGCTGTCTGGTTTCGCACGTACATCCGTCCATTGAATGCGAAATGAACTCTTGCGACCGGCCACTCAAGCCGGGTGTGCGTTACGTTCGTTGCTGCGTTGCGACAGTAGTATTCTGAAACGTCAATTAGATTTTGAAGGGGGTAATATGCGCAGGATTTTTTTCCTGGTCTCGGTTTTAATTTGCGGCGCGATGACAGTCGGGCAGCTTCGGGCGCAGGGGGCGCCGGCGCAGTCGACCGAAGGGGCGCCGTACACGATCGAGTACTACTACAAGTGCCAGTGGGGGCATCAGCAGGAGTTTCTGGACCTGTTCCTGAAGAACCATTGGCCACTGCTCAAGAAGATCGAGTCGACGGGGCGGATTGTGTCGCTGAAGATCGAGTCGCCGGCCTATCACACAACCGAGGACGGTCGCTGGGACTATCGCGTGACCATTGTTTATAAAAACTCGACGGTCGCGACGAGCTCGAACCCGGATGAAGACGCATTTATTAGGCAGCTTTGGCCGGATCAGGACACATATAAGAAAGAAGAGCAGCGGCGGTT
>CAZVYV010000959.1:0-1309 GCA_964630985.1 uncultured Occallatibacter sp. | reverse complement strand
CCCTCACGGCCAGCCCCTATACCAGACGCCTCGGCCGGCCATCGGCCACGGCCGCGGCTTCCAGACGACAAGCAGCCACATCAGGGCGACGGGCGGCCAGATGAAAGCGCTGATCATTTGTGGCCCTCGCTGCTCTCCGGAAGAACGTCCGGCCATCCGTCCTGCCTGTGCGGGGATTCCAGAGCCCCGCCGCGCATCGGGAAGGAATGGCGCATGATCTCCGACAGTTGGCTGCTCAGGTCGTGGACCTGCCCGCCGAGCGCGTCGATCTTTCGGCCCGTGTCGTCCGTGCGGTCTTCGATCCTCTTAACCTGCGGCACGAAATTCGCAAGGGCCTGACCATGCTGGTTCAGGATCGTGGTGTTCTCTTTCTCCTGCGATTGCAGCCCGGAAATCTGCTTGGAGAGGTCGACAATCTGCGTATTGACGCCATCGACCCACTCGATGCCGCGCGTGTAATAGCCGACCCACGACACCGCAAAGCCGATGATCGTAATCATGAATGCGAATATCGCCATCGACGTCTTCGCCGACTTCGTGTGAAAGTCTATTTCCATGTCGTCACCCGCCCCCACGCCGCCACGGGCGGCTACCTTGGGCAAACTCCTGGCTTGCTCAAGTCGTTCACTCGGAGCGTGAGGGCGTCGACGACTTGCCAATGAACCATGTTCTCAGCGCGTGTCACTATGTCGTTCTCCAATTTGTGCAGTTGGTCAACCACTTCGCCGTTACGCGCCGCGGCGCTCGCGTCGCTTTCTGTGACGCGGCCGCTGATCAGCCGGTCAAATGTGACGAAGACTTCGCGGTCAACCTTCCGCTCGATCTCCTTCTGCATTCCTGCGGCCAGTTGCGCGTCGCTCGCGTGCTGCGCATAGAGGGTCAGCAGCGGGGCCATTCGGACGTTGAGATCGAGGACCGCCGCTTTGAGGTCGGCGATCTCGCTCTGCTCGTTGCCGATGATGATCCCGCCGACGCCGCCGACGACCGCGACCACCGCCGTCATGCCGCTCGCCACCGCTTGCCAAACCTGCCAGAACGTCGCGGGCGAGGAGGGCATCCATCACCCGCCGCCGGCCAGGGGCGGAAAGCAAACGATGCCGCCCCACCAGAAATGGACGGCGAGCCCCCCCGCCAGCAGGCCGGCGAGGAACGGCAGAAGCGGGAAGTTCTTCGACCACGTCCAGACCGACCGCGACAGCGTCGTCCGGCCCGTGACCAGCGCGTAAGTCTCGGCGCTGGCGAAGGACACCGCGATGAGCGTGACCCATGCGCCCCAGAACCACGTCATGACGACCTCCTCAGTTGGCGG
>CAZVYV010000958.1:0-1314 GCA_964630985.1 uncultured Occallatibacter sp. | reverse complement strand
AAGGGCAAATCGCGCGAGCGGCGCGGTCCCCTTCTACTCTCCCCGCATTGCGGGCTTAAGAGGAGGCTACCATGGTTGAACCACGTGGATTGATCGGCGTCGGAATGGCCGCCCAACTTGCCAAGCGTCTTGGCATTCCGTCTCGGACAACTGATGCCAATCTGAACGGTGCCGGAACTACGTTTGCCGCCGCGGCGGCAATCGGGCAATTCCAGTTCTACGTTCGTGCGAATGCGCAGTCTACCGCTATCGGCTTTGTGATGCCGAATAATGCGGAGGTCGGCAGTGAATATCAAATTTTCAATTCCGGAGCGGTGACCGCAGAAATATGGCCTCCGTCTGGAGGAACATTCAATGTCAACGCTGGCGCGACGGCAACGGGGACAAGCTTGGCTGTAGGCAAGGGCATGTTCGTGTGCGCAATCACTGCCACGACCTTCGATGTCTTCCTGTCCAGCTAACCGGAGAAACACCATGGCTACTCCAAGCGCACTCATGAGGCTGGGGCTTCCCGCTCAGCAGGCAAAGCGACTGGGCATCGATATGGGATCAGTTTCATCCCTTCTCGCCGGCGGCGCCGCATATGCGACAGCTACAGCGATCGGACAATTCGCTATCTACGTCCGCGCCAACGCGCAGTCTGGCGCCAATGTCTATCAGATGCCGAGCAATGCTGAAATCGGAACCGAATACGTATTCTACAATATCGGAGGCATTACCGGAGGCGTAACAGCCAATCTCTATCCTCCGGCCGGCGGAACATTCAATATTGGGAGCACATCCGCGACGTCAACTCTGACTGCCGTAGCCAGCGGCAAGGGCCTATTTCTTATCGCGATAACTGCGAGCACCTTCGACGTCCTTCTCTCAGCGTGAGGCGAAGGGGTGAGGATGAATAATGGCTGTTACCCCGTTCACGCCAAAGACGTGCCTGCAGATCGCTAACGCGGCGCTGGGGGAGCTTGGCTTCCCCCAGGTCTTGACGCTGAACGGCAACACCGATCCCGGTGCTATTCAGATGCTCGCGCTTCTCAACAGAGAAGGCGAGGAGTTGCGGGATACGCCCGAAGAGGGCTGGACCGCGATGCAGACCGAGTTCAACTTGGTCGTGAACGCGCCCGTCATCACCACAGGAAATGTCAGCACAAATTCCCCTGTGGTATCTGGAATTCCAACCACCGCTGGATTGACCGCTGGTAACTGGGCCGTGTTCGGCGCGTTCCTGCCGAGCGCGGCGCGCATCCTCAACCTCGGGGATCAGAACGGAAATAACCCGACGACAACCATCACGATGACGATGGAGTCGACCGGATC
>CAZVYV010000957.1:0-1314 GCA_964630985.1 uncultured Occallatibacter sp. | reverse complement strand
CTCTGGCGGCCTTGTCCGGTTCTCGCTTCGACGCGCCTCGGTCACGTCGCGGCGCCGGCCGAGCAGCCCGAGCTTCTCTGCGAGCGCATGGAGCCGTCGCCTGATCCCGCGAAAGTTCACCACGTCGATCGCATTGTCGCGCACGAGGTCCGCGTCGTGTCTGTCCTGAAGGTGATCCTCAAGCAGCGCGACATGCGCAGCGGCGACGTCGAGCAGCGCCTCGGCTTTGGTCTCCAGCACGGCTACTCGATCCTCGATCCTGGAAGACCTCATCGAGTGGGTCTTGGCGTCCGTAAATCCACCGCGCGTTTCCATCCATTCGATCTTGCGCTTCGCGGCGGTGAGATCGGATTCCAGCCGGTTGACGCGATGCTCGATCGTCTGGTCAGGTTTCTTTTCCGTGGTCAAATTTCAGGGCTCCGGAACGACAAAAGCCCGGCACCGGGAGGGACCGGAACCGAGCTTCAGGGGGTTGTCGCTTGAGGTTGCGCAATAGGCCCTTTCGGGCACACGCGCATAGAACGTAACAATCTGTCGCGTTGTCAAGAGGTTATTTTCGGTTATTCCGGGTACGAAATCGGGTACGGACCGGGTACTAAATGGTAAAATCGGGTACGCGGATTTCTAATAGCGCAATGAAATGAAATACTTAGTTTTTAGTACCCGATTTTCAGCCTGATCTGTAAAATATTTTCCTCAGACGCCGATAATTGCCATGATCGACCGTCGCCGGAAGGCTTTTTGCCGGGCCTACGGAGGCCCGTGACGCGTCTAAAATGATTCCGGCGGTATTGGTGCGTCGGGCAAACAAATCGCTTCCCTTGGCCGCGCCATCGGACAGTCGCAAAGCCATTCCATCGTCACGCCGTAATTGTCCAGGTGCGGAGCCCGAAAGCCCGGTTCCAGTACAACCCATCCCGCAGCAAGCCAGTCATGGATCTGCCAATAGCCGACCCGGTGGAAGATTCTGTCACGCGGCACTCGAACCTCGGAAGCCGCATGGCATCGTCACAGTCCTCGGATCGTCGGGTCGACCGGCCACGGTGATCGCCGCAGTAAATCCGCACTGTCGACAGGTGACCTGATAGACGCCGCAACGAGGCGCCGGCCACGGCAGATTACGGCAGCACGTCTTTTCGATCGGAACTCCTGGCGCAAGGTTGATCGGCTTTCCATCCGGCCATCTCGGGTCAGACTTGCACTGCGGCTCACGGCCGCTGTCGAGAAATAAAACGTCGATTGTCACAGCGACATTTCCTCCTGCCCTATCGTTCCTCGACCTTTCGCATTCACGTCATAATGTTCGAACGGAAT
>CAZVYV010000956.1:0-1314 GCA_964630985.1 uncultured Occallatibacter sp. | reverse complement strand
CCGTTCGGCCAGACCGGCGGCGCCACGACGGCCGTGCCGAACCGTGGCTACGAGGCGGCCGCGATGCAGAGCCTGGCGGTCATCGTCCAGCAGATCGAGAAGCTGGTGCCGATGCTGGGGAGCACATCACCGAACGGCAAGATCATCGTCGACGTCCTCCAGAAGCTCACGAAGCTCGTGCCGCCGGGCAGCGCTTCGCCCGCCGGCACCAAGAACCACGTCGAGAACCTGGCGTTGCAGAACGCCCAGCAGAGCCAGCAGATGCAGGCGCTGCGGCAGCAGCCTCCGGGCGGCGCCCAGCAGCAGAAACCCCCGGGTATGGCCGCATGAACATTCATCAGGACAAGACCGAGATGCTGCCCGATGCGGCCGGCCCGTCCGACTACGGGATCGCGGCCGCTCCCGCCGGCAACGCCCCGTTCGCGGTCCGCACCATCCAGACCCCCGACCAGCAGCGGCTCGTCGCCGCGTCGAACTACCCGCGCCACGGCTGGGGCGACGTGCGCAACCTGGCGCCGATGCGCCGCGGCCACGGCTACTGAGGAGAGAGACCATGACGAACATCTTCCAGAACAACGCCAAGTCGATCCCGACCAGCGACGCTCAGATCGTGCGCGTCGACATGGAGCAGATCGATATCGGCGGCCGCAAGTCGCATCTGCCGGCGCAGATGAAGTCCGAGTCGATGGGCCTGAGCCACGTCCCGAACTCCGGCTCGAACGTCGGGGGCGCGAAGTAAGTGCCCAAGGTCGAGGTCGACGAGGACGAGCTGGTCGCATCGCGCAAGCTGACATCGCTTGTCAGCGCGATGATGAAGAACCCCAAGGCCAAGCTCAAGCTCCAGGAAGCCGTCAAGGAGCACGACCCCAATTACGTGACGCCCGAGCTCGACTCGCAGCGCGCCGTGCAGGAGCCGATCGACGAGCTGCGCAAGGAGCTCGCCGCGGAGCGCAAGGCGCGAGAGGACGAGAAGGCCGAGCGTGAGCGGAACGACAAGTTGCGCGCGCTCGACGGGCAGGTCGAGGCCGGGTTCGCGAAGCTCCGCAGCGAAGGCTACATGCAGCCGGGCCTCGACGAGGTTCGCAAGATCATGGACGAGAAGGGCATTCTCGATCCGCTCATCGCCGCGGCCTACTGGGAGAAGCTGCACCCGCCGCCGACCGTGGTGACCCCGGTCGGCGCGATCGGCTCGTGGAACTTCACCGACACGTCCGACGGCAGCGACGACGTCAAGAAGCTGCTGGAGACGCAGGGTCGCTCGGAGCCGCTGGCCGACAAGATGGCGATGGCGGCGCTGGCGGACGTGCGGAATCA
>CAZVYV010000955.1:0-1315 GCA_964630985.1 uncultured Occallatibacter sp. | reverse complement strand
TCGTTCACCTGATCGGTTCCGACGACGGGGTATTGCCCGTACATGTCCTGGCCGTTGACGGCTCCGCCGACGACGAAGTGGTGGCTGCCCCAGCCGTGGTCCGTGCCGTCGGTGTTGCAGGTGAGAGTGCGGCCAAAGTCGGAGATGGTGAAAGCGGTGACGTTGTTGCCGAGGCCCATCGAGACCATCTGGGCGTCGAAATACTCAAAGGCCGCGCCGAGCTGGTTGAGAAGGCGGGCGTGCTGTACCGCCTGGTTGTCATGCGTGTCGAAGCTGCCGAGCTGGACATAAAAGATTTGACGGTTGACGCCGAGCTGGCCGCGGCCGGCAATGATGCGCGCAACAGTCTGCATGGAGGAGGCGAGCGGATTGTTGGCGAGCATATTGGTCATGGGATCGAGATACTGCGGGGGATTGGGGACGCCGCCCACGCCCGCAGGCGCCATGGCGGTGGCCAGCGTGGCCTGGGCTTGCATGGAACGGTTGATGACGACCCCGTATTCCTTAGCGAAGAGATTGGATTCGTCGGCGGTAAGGATGGAGTTGAGCGGGTTGGCCGCAGAAGGAAGGCCAAAGGGCGGGTTCTGAAGTCCGTAGATGGGAATGGGGCCGGCGGATGTGACGTTGAGCTGAAACGATTGTTGGCCGGCGAGGAAAAGCGCGTTGCCGGCGGTGGAGATGCAGGTGAACATGGAGTTGGAGTTCATGTTCATGGCTTCAATGGCGTCGGCCACGGCACCACCCCAGCCCACGCGCTCGCTGCTGCCAAGATTCGAGGCGATGGCCTGCCACGCGGCGGTTTGATCGAAGTGCGAGAAGAGCGAATCGGGCAGCGGGACGGCGTTCGAATTGATCTGCGTTTTGGTGGCTGGAGCCACGAGAGTTCCAAGGTTGGCAACGACGGCAGCGCGGCCGGCGTTGAAGAGAGTTTGCACGCCGCCGAGCGAAGGATTGAGGGCGAAGGTGCGGCCCGACTGCGGAGTCTTGAGGGTGATGGGCAGCAGCTCGTTGATCGGATACGCGAGGCCCGGAGCGCCGGAGCGCGCGGATGTGAAAGCGGCAAAAGAAGAGGGGTCAGTGGCGATGACGGTGCCGTGGCCGTCGTTGCCGCCCTGCAGGTAAACGCAGACAAGGGCGCGGTAGTCAGAGCCCGTGGTGGATTGCGCCATGGCGGCGAGCGAATTGAGCTCGAGGAGAAACGGGCTGGCATAGATGCCGGCCATGGAGGCCATGGAGGCCGTTCTGAGGAATTGCCGGCGAGTATGTTTGCAGTTGCAGCTCATGGCTGGCTCCTATTGCTGCGCGGCGTAGTCGG
>CAZVYV010000954.1:0-1315 GCA_964630985.1 uncultured Occallatibacter sp. | reverse complement strand
ACAGCACGTCGCACGGGTGCGGCTTGTGAACATCGTCCAGATCGTCGTCGGTCATATGAGCATGCCTCTCGATCGCGCGAAATCTATCGGGTCTTTGGCAGACTTGGAGTTGTTGCACGGACCGCACAGGATTTGCAGGTTCTTCCGATCATTCGATCCGCCATTCGCCAAGGCGGTAATGTGATCCACGTGATATCCCTTGCCAAGCTTGACACGGCAATATCCGCATTTTCCGCGCTGGGCAAAGAAAATCTCGCGAACATCAGGCTGGGTATGCGATCCTGCGGCGCTCCGCTTGCGGGCTTTGTAATTTCGCTTGTAGGTTCGATATTGTTCTGGATTGGCCGCGACCCTGGCGCGATAGTAATCCTTCAAGCGGTCGATATTCGCCTCTCGATATTCTTTCGACCAAGCCTGATATCGTTTTTTGTTACGTTGGTACTCTTTCTGCCGTGCAGTCTTGGTCTTCTCCGGGTCCTTGGCGCGATATCCCTTATTTCTTTCCGAGAATCGTTCAGCATTTTTCCTGAAATAATCCTTCTCATAGGCCCGCAAATGCGGGCGCGAAGCCTTCTTCCACGAAGCCGTTCTCGCGCGAGAACATTTGCAGCAACAGCGCGACGCAACTGACCTTTCAGCGACATGACCTTTGGAACACGGCTGGCCAGTAAAATATCGCTTCAGCCCTTGAATGCGAGCCTCTTGAAGGGAAATCATGTGCCGTCAATATTCCCGTTTTGATAGCGACCGGCCTTGGTCAGAGCAAGCTTCCGCTTCGCCATCTCAACCAAGCCTATCGCTTCGCCTTTCTTGAAGCGCCCTTTGCCAGTTGGATCATCGTAGCTCCAAACATGGGTAACTCCGTCGGTCGCCGCCTCCGCCTCACCCTTCGTCAGCCGGACGGTATTGCCCTCTCCGCTCATCCCGCCTCCGGTTGTGGTCACTGGCGCTACCGGCGCGGTCGGCCGCCGCTGCGATTGCTGCTGGCCATTGTCAGCGGCGCCGTTGGCATCGGCCTTTTTCATGCCCAGAAACCTCTCGATGTGGTCGAAATACTGCGGCGTGTCCAGCGCGAGGCCTTCGCTCTCCGCGTCGAAATGCGCAGCATGCAGCTTGGCATTCTTTCGCGAGTCCGTCAGATAATCCCGATGGGAGCGCAGCCAAGCCTGTGCAGGCGCGGTGCGCGTTGCGATGAATTGCTCTATCGGGTCGGCGGCTTGCTGCACCGGCTCAGCGCGCTTGACGGGCCGCACCGGCTCTGCCAGATCGCCCTTGGCCTGCCCGAGCAGCGCCAGATTGGCTTCAGCCCGCGCGA
>CAZVYV010000953.1:0-1317 GCA_964630985.1 uncultured Occallatibacter sp. | reverse complement strand
TGGCGAGCAGGCGGGGGTTGTGGGCGAACGGGACCGCGCTGTTGACCGAGGGGAAGCGGGACGGCCAGACTTCCGTCATGCGCTGTGCCGAGTAGCTGAGATTTTCCTCGACCTCGACACCGGCCCCGCATTCGAGCGACCCCTGCGCCATCAAATGGGCGATCAGCAGGTTCGAGTCGATCCCGTACTTCGGAAACACGGCCGGTGCCGCCTTGGCGATGGCGTCGCGCAGGCCGGGGATGCGCATGTCGCCGTCGGGCCAGAGATTATAGAGGGCGTTGATGAAAGCCACGTTCACATCCTCACTGATAGCGAGCGGTCACTGTTATCCGCCCAGCCGCGCCCACGCCTCCGACGAAACCGGCAACGCCCGCAGTGCCAGCCGTGCCACCCGCGCCAATCGCGTAGGAATATGTGGCGGATGGAGAAGCTATAATCCCGGTGCCGCAGCCACCGCTACCGCCACCACCGCCGCCTAAGACACCGGTGCCCGCGCCACCGCCGGACCCACCACCTCCGGTATTAGCTACGCCTATATTTCCTACGCCAGAACCATTAGAGGTAGGGCCGCCCCCGCCGTAATATGCAGAACCGCCGCCGTAGCTGCCATCGCCGCCGCCAGCGAGCGCGCCACCACCGGGCGCCCCACCACCGCCCCCAATGTTCTGGTAGCCTCCGGTAGAAGTCCCGCCACCTCCGCCCACGCCGCCCGAGGGCGCACCACCGCTTCCACCAGCCCCGCCAAATAATGAGGTTCCAAATGTGGTAGCCCCGCCAGTGACTCCGCCACCGCCACCGCTAGACCCGCTGCCGCCGCCGCCACCGCCGGCCGTGCACCACTTGACCTCAAGATACAGCGCCCCGGTCGGCGTCGTGTACGTGCCGTTATTCGCGGCCGATCCGCCATTGTTGCATGTCGTCGCCGATGTGCTGATGATGTCGCAAAACGTAGGAGCGGTTTGCAAAGATGCGAACGACACGTTGGCCAGCGTGCCGGTGCCGGTGGTCAGAATGTAGTTGTTGGTGCCGCTGGTAACGTTGGTAGTGCCGACCTGGATCGAACTCGCTGCGCCGGGGCAAGATATGTCTATCAGGTTGTTCCCGGAATCGAGCCCAAGACCGGTCGAGCACGTCCCCGAAACCAGGCTGGGAAAATTGAGTTTCGTGGTGCCGGTCGGGATGCCGACAACCAGTGTGCCGCTCTTGTTGAACAGGCTGACGTCGTTGGTCGACCCGTCGCCTTGCACGATCGCGCCGTTGATCAGCGTGTTGTAATGGAACGCCTGTCCGGTGTTGGTCAGCGTGGGCGAGGTGATC
>CAZVYV010000952.1:0-1318 GCA_964630985.1 uncultured Occallatibacter sp. | reverse complement strand
TGATCGAGGCTCAAGCCGCCGAGCAGGAGCGCGGCGCCGAGACGATGAAGCGCGATAAGGCGAAGCTGGACGCGGCGCGGGCGCTGCTGAAGGAGCACGATTTCGATTACGAGAAACAGCCGCCATCTGGCGCTACGGTGCGTTATAGCCCGCTAGGCGATTTATCGAGATGGATGGGAAATGGCGCTTAAAGCTTCAAATTGGCTCAAATTGTTCGAGCGGTTCATCGACGACATCCGCATCTCGTCGAAGGAAGCCACGACGCGAGACGAACGTGGGTCTAAGTTGGAGTTGTGGGAGAGTCAGAAGCGGTTCATCAAGGCGGTTGGCAACGGATTGGATGACGGGGTTCACAAGTTCGTCTGTCTAAAGAGCGCCCAACTCGGCATAACAACCGTGTCGCTGGCGATCGATGTTTTCTGGCTGGCGATGCACCCCGGCACGATCGGGTGTCTCGTCACCGACGACGAGAAGAAGCGCGAAGCCAACCGATCACTGCTTACGAGTTACGTCACGTCGTTTCCGGAAGGCTACTTCGGAGAATCGTTCAGACTGAAAAACAACAATCGTTCCGTGATGCAGTTCAGTAATGGGTCAAGACTTGATCTGCTTGTCGCCGGAACAAAGAAGAAGTCGATCGGCTGGGCCGAAGGCGTCGGCTACATGCTAGGCCACATGACCGAAGTTTCGAACTATGGGGATCCTGAAGGTCTCAGATCTCTCGAGGAGCGGTTCGCTCAGGAAAATCCTTCTCGTTTGTATATTTATGAATCGACGGCAAAGGGGCATAATCATTGGTATGAGCGCTTCATGGCGGCCAGCCGAGACACGCTGACGCAGCGCGCGTTTTTTATTGGCTGGTGGTCTGGCGACACTAACATAATTCGGCGTAGTGACGCGCGGTTCTCGCTCTATGGGAATATGCCGCCGACGCAAGAAGAGAAGGAACTGATCGCCGAGGTCGCGCGGCTTTATGGTCATAAGATTACGGCGGAGCAATTGGCTTGGTTCCGGTGGAAGGAGCAGGACTCCGGTGGCGAGCGCGACTTGCTCGACCAGAATCAGCCTTGGACGGCTCAGCAGAGTTTCGTGACGACAGGCTATAGCTTCTTCGCGACGCGCCAGATCAACAAGGACATCCAGGCGATCAAGGAAGCCGGCGTCGTTTACAAGGCCTACGAATACGACGTCGGCACGGACTTCTATCATTTCTCCATGCGAGAGTTGAAGCCGGATGTCGATTCGCCGGACCAGATCGAACTAAAGGTTTGGGAGGAGCCAAAGGAAAATGGAAAATATGTCATCGGTTACGACGGCG
>CAZVYV010000951.1:0-1320 GCA_964630985.1 uncultured Occallatibacter sp. | reverse complement strand
CCCCCGGGCCACGCCCACGGAGGCATCATCGCCACCCTCCTCGACGAGGCCATGAGCAAAGTCAATCGCGCCCGCGGCGTCCTCGCAGTGACCCGTCGCCTCGACGTCGACTACCTCCGTCCCGTCCCCCTGGGAAAGCCGCTCACCCTCAGCGCCCGCCACACCGGAACCACCGGCCGCCGCAACCACATCGAAGCCCAACTGGCCGATGCCTCCGGTGAAATCCTCGCTACGGCCAAAGCCATCTTCGTAACCATCACTCCCGACCTGCTCGCGAAGGTTAAGGCCCGCCAGGCCCAATCGTGAACCGCAACGGTCTTAAACGCTGAGCCCCTGGCGTAAAGCTTGTTAAAATAGGGTTTCACGCATCATCTTCCGCTCGTCGCGTCCCGCTTCATGCGCGGTCCCCAAACATCCGAGCGGACCCAGGGAGATTCACCATGGCAGAAATCCACAACGGTAAGAACGGTCACAACCCAGCCAACTCCACCACTCTCCGGCTCAAGGTCGGCCTCGCCGAAATGCTCAAGGGCGGCGTCATCATGGACGTGATGAATGTGGAGCAGGCGCGCATCGCCGAAGAGGCCGGCGCCGTTTCCGTCATGGCTTTGGAGCGCGTACCCGCTATGATCCGCGCCGAGGGCGGCGTCGCGCGCATGGCCAGCCCAAAACTCATCAAGCAGATCATCGAAGCCGTTTCCATTCCCGTGATGGCCAAGGCGCGCATCGGGCATTTCGCGGAGGCGCAGATCCTTCAGGAACTCGGTGTCGATTTCATCGATGAAAGCGAAGTGCTGACCCCGGCCGACGAGGCGCACCACATCGACAAGCACGCATTCACAACGCCCTTCGTCTGCGGCGCGCGCAACCTCGGCGAGGCTCTTCGCCGCATCGCTGAAGGCGCTGCCATGATCCGCACCAAGGGAGAAGCTGGAACCGGTGACGTCGTGCACGCTGTGCAGCATATGCGCCAGATCACCCGCGAGATGAAGGCGCTCACCGTTCTTTCCGACCAGGAACTCTACACGGCGGCCAAGGAGCACCAGGCGCCCTACGAACTGATCCGCATGGTCGCGCAGGCCGGCAAACTGCCCGTGCCGAACTTCTCCGCAGGTGGTATTGCGACGCCCGCCGACGCAGCGCTGATGATGCAACTGGGCGCCGAGGCCATTTTTGTGGGATCGGGGATCTTCATGAAGGAACGCGCCACTCCTCTCGACGTCGAGAACGATCCGAAGGAACGCGAGGAGGCCGTATCCCGCGCCAAGGCGATCGTCGTCGCCACCACGCACTACAACGATCCAAAAATCCTCGCCGAAG
>CAZVYV010000950.1:0-1320 GCA_964630985.1 uncultured Occallatibacter sp. | reverse complement strand
CGGCGTCTCTGCGAGCCGATGTTGTCGCGGACTCGGAATCCCGTGACGAGGTCTACGTAGGGCCCAGGCGTCGGACTCGGAATGAGCGTCGGCACATTCCGAGCCCGGCCCGTTGTCGGAGAGATTACGACCGTGAACCCGTGGTAGTAGCCGACAGACACGACCAGCAATGCGCCAGCGCCCGACCACGCGGCAGCCAAAACAGCGTTCATGAAAGCGGCGAGATTTGTACCGCAGAGGTCAACGAACGTCGAACTCCACGTTTGCGGGTCGTTGAGGTCGGACTCGATACCCCACGCCCAGTAGATCCGCGGGTGGCCGCCGCGGTAGCGCCTGTCGATCAGCTGGCTTGTGACGACGCAAGCGCTGGCGCTGAGCTCGACGCCGCCCCGCGTGCCCGCCGAGGCGTAGGGCACCGTGGCAGTAGCCGCGACAGCCGACGTGAGATCCGTAGCGGTCACCTCAGCGAGCGAGTACACGTCCGGCGCCAGCGGCGCCAGGTGGGCCGCCCAGGCCGCGCCCACCGCATACGCAAACGTCGTGATCTCCGTGATGGTCGGCGCGGTCGCCGCGTAGACGACGTGGAAGCTGTTCAGGACGTCGAGATCTTCGCCCAACGTCCCGTGCAGCTGGATCCGGACCACCTTCGGTACAGGGGGGAGCGGCGGCACGCAGAGAGCTTACCTGCGTGGTCGGGTGTGCAACCGTTTGTGAAATGTAGAGGCGGTGAAGTGGGGCGATACGGCAACGTCCGAGGCGAACGAGCTGCTTCGCAGCCCGACAATTGCCGAGCCCGCCCTTCCATAGGGGCTTTAAAACAAAAGCGAGCAGTCGGCCATCTCCGAGCTGCTGCGCCCGCCGCGTTGACTGGACATCGTCGGTGCCTAAGGCAGCGTCGGGCGCCTGGACACGTGGTAGCTGATCCTGACCAGGAAGTATTTGTGAGCTCGGGCCGGCGGGGGTGCGAAGTCCCGCTCTCGCCACGCGGCAGGGCCCGAGCTCAGTCCCTGTCAGGACCTCTCGAGATCTATCAGTCCTGACAGGGAGTCCGCCATCCCCCGAAAGGGGGGTTCGAATACCACCCAAACGGGGGATTGACTACGGAGCCGTTAACAGGTAGCCCGAGAGCCTCGCGCTCCATACGCCGCCGGTCACCTCGATCTGAATCGAGTCACCAGCGACGAAAACTTGCCTTCCTTGCCACTGCACCGTCTGGTTGAGCGAAGCGGGTACGGCGCTGGTGATGACCGCGCCCACGAGCCCGTCGACGAGGAACGCGATCGCCAGCGGGCCCGAGCTCTGCCGGAGCTCAGCATCGCG